>CAZPZQ010000546.1:0-1724 GCA_964590745.1 uncultured Mycobacterium sp.
CATCACCATCCGCAAGTCCTACGGCGGCGGCTACGCGGTGATGGGCTCCAAGCAACTGTCCGCCGACCTGAACTTCGCCTGGCCGACCGCGCGGATCGCGGTGATCGGCGCCGAGGGTGCGGCCCAACTGTTGATGAAGCGGTTCCCGGACCCGAACGCGCCGGAAGCCCAACAGGTCAAGCGGGACTTCATCGAGGGCTACAACCTGAACGTGGCGATCCCGTGGACCGCCGCCGAACGCGGCTACATCGACGGGGTGATCCAGCCGCACGAAACCCGGCTGTTGCTGCGAAAGTCGTTGAAGCTGTTGGTCGATAAGCAGAAGTGGCCCCGGGTGCAACGCAAGCACGGGCTGCTCCCGATCTAAGCGCGGTCCAAGCGCGGTTCAGTCGCTGCCACGTTTTGCCGTCCGGCGACGAGCGTCGGGATTTTGGCAAGCTGCGGTACGACTTCTAGAGCACGTCGAACAACTGTCGGCGCCTGCCTGCTCTGGACAGGCGTGATTCCGGCCGGTTCCGGAGGAGTTTGCCGAAAACCGGGACAACTCGGACAACGGACCACTACCTTAGGATTTACTGTCAGTTTCTTGTCAAGGAGCTGTATATTCATGGTCCGCTCGGAGGTCCGTCGTGTCTAATCGCCGCAAGGTTGGCCGCACCGGCACAGCAAAGCACCGCCGACGCGCGGCGACCACGCAGCACCGACGTGCGACGGGCCGACGCGGCAGCCGCGCCTGCGGATTGGCTGCGGCCACTGCGGCCGGCACGGTGTTGACGTTCGGGCTGGCTCCGCTGCTTGCCGCACCGCCGGTGCAGGCCGAGCCGTTGGATTTCCTCATCGACGCCGCTCTCGACGCCGCTGACCAGTGGGGCCAAGCCGCGCCGGCCGGTCTGGACATCGCACTGTCGGTCGAAGCCCTGGTCAACCCGGCGGCCGACCTCGGGTTGGCCACCGTACCCGGCGGTGAGTTGCTGGCCGGCGCAGACGACTGGCTGGCCCAGGCCTTCCAGCAGTGGATCTATGAGCCGATCCACACAGTAGGCCAGTGGTGGATCACCAGTCCGGTGACTGCACCAATCAACGACTTGATCAACCAACCGTTCGTGTTCTTCACCGGCCGTGAGCTGATCGGCAACGGCATTGCCGGCACCCTGGCCGCCCCCGACGGCGGCGCCGGCGGTTGGCTGTTCGGCGACGGCGGCGCCGGCTTGGCTGGCACCTATGTAGATGGCCACTACCTAGTCGGGGCTGGCGGCGCCGCCGGCATGATCGGCAACGGTGGCATCGGTGGCCTCGGCGCGGCCGGTGAAACCGGCGGAGCAGGGGGCGCGGGCGGCTGGCTGATCGGCCACGGCGGTACCGGAGGCGCCGGCGGAGCTTCGTTCGATGTTCAGGTGGCGGGCGGCGCGGGTGGCCTCGGGGGGGCCGCGGGCTGGCTGTTCGGCAACGGCGGGACCGGCGGAGCGGGCGGCGCCGGTGCAACCGGGGCGACCGGCGACCCGGGCGCCACCGGCGTTGATGGCGGGCCCGGCCAGGTCGGCGGGAACGGCGGCAACGGCGGCGCTGGCGGAACTGGCGGCGTCGGCGGCGTCGGCGGCTCGGGCGGTCAAGCCGCGCTGCTGATCGGCCTCGGCGGCGCTGGTGGGGTTGGTGGTGCCGTCGGTGCCGGTGCCGCCGTCGGCGCCCGCGGATTCGGAGGTGCCGGCGGGGCCGGTGATCTCTCG
>CAZPZQ010000547.1:0-1721 GCA_964590745.1 uncultured Mycobacterium sp.
CATGCCAGCCACCTTAAGCTTCAGCGACTCGAACCCTCTGCGAAGTTTTGGCGACACCCGGGTAGCTCCCCGCCGCGCCGCACGGAGCCGCCTGGACAGACATACTAATCCAGTGGATTTGGCGATCGGGGTGGCCGGTGCACTGCTGTTGCTGGTGCTGCCGGGAGCGCTCATCGCGGTGGCCGCCCGGCTAACCTGGCCGCTCGCGGTGGCGGTGGGTCCGGCGCTGACCTACGGCGCGGTCGGGCTGGCGATCGTTCCGTTCGGCGCGGTCGGGATCCCGTGGAACGCTGGGACGGCGTTGGCCACTCTGGTGGTGCTCACGGCGGCGTCCGCGGGTTTGCCGGTGCTGGTAGCGGGCGCACGCGGCACCGGCGGCGACTCGCCGACCACCGGCCCCGCGCGGGCGATCACCGCGACGGTGGCCGCCGGGGTGCTGCTGGGCACGGTGCTGATTTTCTGGGCCGCCTGGCGCGGCATCCCGCACTGGCAAAGCATCCCGAGCACCTGGGATGCGGTCTGGCACGCCAACACCGTCCGCTTCATCGCCGACACCGGCCAGGCGTCACCGACGCACATGGGCGAGCTGCGCAACGTGGAAACCCACGCCCCGCTCTACTATCCGACGGCGTTTCACGCGCTGACCGCGGTGCTGTGCCAGGTGACCGGCGCGGCGCCCACCACCGCCTGCACGCTCAGTGCGCTGGCCGCGTCGGTGTGGCTGTTCCCGGTCAGCGCCGCGCTGCTGACCTGGCGGCTGGTGCGGCGGGTCACCACCGAACAGCGCACCGCCGTCGCGGCGGCGTCGGCGGCGGCGCTGGCGCCGAGCTTCACCGCGCTGCCCTACGTCGAGTTCGGCACCGCCGCGATGCCCAACCTGGTCGCCTACGGGATCGCGGTGCCGACTTTCGTGCTGGTCACCGACGCGCTCAAGCATCGCGACCGCATCCCGGTGGCGGTGCTGGCCCTGGTCGGCGTGTTCTCGGTGCACCTGACCGGCGGGGTGATCACCGTCCTGCTGGTGGCGGCGTGGTGGCTCGGCTGCGGGCTTCGTCACCCGGTGCGCAGCCGGGCCGGCGACGCCGCGGTGCTGGCCGCCGTCGCGGTGCCGGCCGCACTGGTGTTGCTGCCGCAGTTGCTCAGCGTGCGCCAGCAGGCCGGCATCATCGCCGGGCACTCGTTCCTCACCCACGAGGGCAAAAAGTCCGGGCTGCGCGACGCGCTGGTGCTGCACACCCGGCACCTCAACGACTTTCCGATCCAGTACACCCTGGTCGCGCTCACCGCCGTCGGCGCCGTGCTCCTGTTGACCAAAAAGGTGTGGTGGCCGCTGGCGCTGTGGGCGGTGCTGGTGGTGGCGATCGTGCACGCGTCGGCCCCGTTCGGCGGCGCGGCCGGCGCGGTGCTCGGCCGGTTCACCGACTTGTTCTACAACGACCCGCGCCGGCTGATGGCGATGATGACGCTGCTGCTGGTGCCGATGGCCGGAATCGCCCTGGCCGCGGCGGCGGTCTTGCTCGGCGAGCAGACACAAAAGCTGCCAAAACCGGGCTATTCGGCGGACATTTGGGTCTGCTCGGCGGTGATAACGGCACTGGTAGGGAGCGCGGGCGTGGGATTGGCCCGACACTACCTGCCCCGGCACCGGCTGCTGCTCGGCGACAAGTCCGACTCGGTGATGATCGACGCCTCCGACCTACGCGCGTTCGCCTACCTGGCCG
>CAZPZQ010000548.1:0-1715 GCA_964590745.1 uncultured Mycobacterium sp.
GCCGGCCGGCACTCCGTCGACGATGACGTTGGCGATGGTCAACTGGGCGGCACTGAACGCCGCCTCCGCGTCGGCCTGGACGGCTTCGGCGGCCTTGACCTGCTCGGCCAGCTCTTTGGCCCGGCCCAGCAGCGCCGGTCGCTGTTCAGGGGTGGCCGCGCCGACCGACCGGCTGACCGTCTTTTGCTCGGCGCGCCGCGCATCGGCCTCGGTGATGGCCGCCCGCCGGGCCGCGTCGGCGGCCAGCAACGCGTCCACCAGGGCTGGATCCTCGCCGCGGCTGAGTTGTGAACGGCGGATGCGGTCGGGGTCTTCGCGCAGCAGGTGCGGGTCGATCACAAACCGCAACCCTACTGTCAACTTTTGCATCAGGTGTTACGGCATCGTCGGCGCCTGTCAGAATGGACCGCATGTCGCAGCCAGCTTGGTCGCGCAGCCTGCACGCCACCTCAACTCGGCGTGCCCTGCTGCTGACCGCGCTGGGCGGGTTGTTGATCGCCGGCGTGGTCACCGCGGTGCCGACCGGTGGCGGGGGTGTCGGCGGGGGGCTGGGCAGTCGGCTACTCGCCTACTTCGGGCCCGATCCGGCGCCCAGCCCGGCCGCCAAAGGCACCCATGCGGTGGCCACCGCGGTCAGCGGCGACTGCCTGATGTGGCCGGACAACACCATCGATGCGGCAACCGTGGTGAACTGCTCTGACGAGCACAAGTTCGAGGTCGCCGGACCGGTCGACATGCGGGCCTTTCCGGGCGCCGAGTACGGCCCGGATGCCGCCCCGCCGTCCGCCGCGCGGATCGAGCAGATCACCCAGGAGCAGTGCGAGTCCGCGGTCCGTCGCTACCTCGGCCCGAAGTTCGACCCGCACAGCAAGTTCGTGGCCAGCATGCTGTGGTCCGGCGACCGGGCCTGGAGTCAGTTCGGCGAGCGCCGGATGCTGTGCGGCCTGCAATTGCCGGGCGGCAACGGAGAACAGCTGGCCTTCGTCGGCAAGGTAGCCGACATCGACCAGTCCAAGGTCTGGCCGCCGGGCACCTGCCTGGGCATCGACTCAGCCACCAACCAGCCCACCGACGTCCCGGTCGACTGCGCGGCGCCGCACACCAAAGAGGTCACCGGCACGGTCAACCTGGCCGAGCGATTCCCGGACGCGTTGCCGCCCGAGCCGGAACAGGACGCCTTCATCAAAGACGAGTGCACTCGGTTGACCGAGGCCTATCTGGCGCCGGTCCAGTTACGGGACACCACGCTGACCTTGACCTATGCCACCATCTCGTTGCCTAGCTGGGCGGCGGGCACTCGCGAGGTGGCCTGTAGCATCGGCGCCACTCTAGGTAACGGCGGCTGGGCGCCGTTGCTCAACACCGCCCGGGGTTCGCTGCTGATCAACGGCCAGCCGCCGATCGCTCCACCGGAGATTCCCGCGGAACGGCTCAGCCTCCTTCCGCCCATTCCGGAGCAGACCCCGGCGCCCCCGGTGGTCCCGGCGCCGCCGGTGGCCCGGGCGCCCGAGCCGCCCGGTGCCCCCCCGGGCAACGAGAATTGGCCGCCGCGACCGCCACCGGGGGTGCCACCACCGCGGCCGCCGGCACCGCAGGCACCACCACCGCAAGCACCGGCGGCTCCGGCACCGCCACCACCGGCGCCACCACCGGCGGCGCCGGCACCGCCGCCGGGGCCGCCGCCGGCGCCGCCACCGCCGGCGCCGCCGGCCCCG
>CAZPZQ010000549.1:0-1715 GCA_964590745.1 uncultured Mycobacterium sp.
CTTCTACCTGCTGTAACCCGACTTTGGAGGTTCCGAAATGACCCCGAAAATGACCGCCGGCAACCGGCTGCGGCGCGACCTCGATGCCGCCCTGGCCGCGGCCGGCAAGGAGCTGGGCACCCGCCTGGAGTGGGACGAACGTGAGGCCGACGTCATCGGTCGGGCGGCTGCGACGGCTGACCGGCTGGAGGTGTTGCGGGCCGCGTTCGACGCGGAGTCGGCGGGCGGGGCGGACCCGGCCGTGTTGGTGAAGCTATCCGCCGAACTGCGGGCGCTGGATCGGCTGGTCGTGGATCTGGTGGCGCGGGTTAATCCGGGCGTGGGGCCGGCCAAGTCGCAGCGTCATATTCGGGCCGCCCGGTCGAGGTGGGAGCGCAATCATGGCTAGGCTCTCGCCCGCGGTGGCGGTCCACGACGGCGCGTATGCAGCTATCGGCCCGAACCTTCGCCGCGAGCTGGGGGTGTATGCGACCAGCAAGGTGCAGCCGCCCCCGTTTCTGGCCGAGGCACTCGCTCGCTGGGAGCAGGGCGCGACGGTGGCTGTCCCGGATTGGCTGCTGCCCGATGATTTGCGGCCGGCGGATAAACGGACGCGCACGACGGTGACCGTGGCGCCGGATGGCTACATGGAGTCCGAGCTGTCGGCTGGGCGCGAAATACTCGAATGGTTGGGGGTCTGATGTCGCGCCTACCAGCTCGGCACCTGCTGCCCGCGTCGCCGCATCCGCGCAGCAGCTCGGTGGATGCGCTGCTCGGCGTGAGTCGCCCGCCGGGCGTGGAACGGCATCGGTGCCGGTGTCTCGGGGAGCCGGTCGTCAGGGTCCGCCCAACGCCGCCGCACCACATCGCAGTAGGCCGCGCATCCGGCCCGGTGGGCAATCGTCACCAACCGAGCATCGAGCGGAACGGCCGGGGCGCCGCACTCCGAGCAATCATCCATGCCTGCCATTCTGGGCTGTCTGCGCCTACCACGCTGTCAACGACGCCGTGTCTGCCGACACCGGGCAGTGGCATCCACCAGTCGGACACCCTTGGGCAGCTACAACGACGACCGTTGCAACTGGAAGGCCGAGCCGGATGGGCGACCACCGTCACCATGACGGCAGTTGCGACTGGCCTTCATGTTGAAGGTCACCTCGGGGCAGGGCCGCGAAGGTGACTGGGCAGTCGCGGTCACTATCACCGCGACCGCAGGGCAGCGCACGGTCATAGTGACCGCACACGACAGCGGCCCCCGACGCAATGCCGGGGGCCGCTTCGATGCTGTCGAACTACTGGGCCAATTCCTGCGCCTCATCCGCCGCAGCGACCAGCACGCGGGCCAACTCCAAAGCCTCACCGCACGACAGGGGGCCGATGTCCATCGGGTCGCCGCTCACGACCTGCGACAGGGTGACGAATGGCGTTCGGCGACCATCCGGGTGGCGCTCCAGGCTGGCCTCGACGCCGATGGTGGTCCATTCGCCCTCGATGAGACGTTTGTCCCCGTACGTGAATGTGCTGTCAACGGGCTGGGTGGTGGTGGTCATTTGCTGTGTCCCTTCACTCATCCGGTGGTGGTGAGCGGAGGATCACGGCGGTAGGCGTTTCGGGATAGCACGGCAGATAGCATGGCACTTGTCTGGATTGACCGTTTATATGCTTTTACCTGCGATTATGCTGGCTCCCCCGGCTGGACTCGAACCAGCAACCCTTCGGTTAACAGCCGAATGCTC
>CAZPZQ010000550.1:0-1687 GCA_964590745.1 uncultured Mycobacterium sp.
GTCGTCCAGGTCAGGTTCCCAACTGAGCCCCGCGATCCGTTCGGCTTCTTGTCGGAAGCGCCGCAACTCCTCGGCTAACGTGCGCTCCCCGTCGAGGGCTTTGTCCAGCGTTTTCGCGCCTCGACTACCGCTGCCGCTTGCACGTTCCCGTTCCAGGCGGGCGATCTCCGCGGTGGCGTGGCCTTCCCGACGGAGCGCCTCAGACACCACTGCGTACAACGTTTCTCGCGTGAGGGTTGGTGCGTAGACCCAGACCCCCCACCTGCCGGACGGGACCGTCAGCGGCCAATAGATCGGTGCTTTGCGGCGCGAGGCGGTGTACTGCGACAAATGGTCCTTGAAGAAGTCTCGTCGCAGATAGTCGCGCAGCGATGGCCTGCCAAGACAGGACATCAGATCAGCGAGAACTCCTTCGCCATCATCGAAGAGCTGCTGTGCGGCGAGTTCGACACGTGACGCCAGATCCCACGGATGCCCAGCTTCGTCGAGCATTATCCGGTTCGGGGGGAGCTCGAGTGGATAATCCGGCGGTGTGTGCGGAACGGGATATCCGTCAGCACCGACGAGGGCTCCGGGGGCACACCCAGGGATTGCGGCAAATGGGTCGGGCATCGACCGCTGTGCGTTGGCGGCTCGGATGTCCCAGCGGCCGAATGCGCAACCGACGAGGTAGGAAAGCAACGCCCTGGCGGTGTGGGCCGGTTCGCCGGGTGGGAGGTAGTTCGTATCGACGAGCGCGGACACGATGACCGATGGGTGGCGCTGAAGGATCCGGGCGATGAGCTCGATTCGGCGGTCGGCGATGAACGCCTTGGCGACGACGGAACGCGAGCCGCCGCAACGGTTCACGGCTTCTTTGACGAGGTCGGACATTGCCAAGCTTGCGAGTCTGTCGAGATCCCGGCGTTCGCTGTCATCAAGCTCGGATGTCGGATAGACCGCGGCGTTCACTGGTGCCTCCTCGTCGAGGAACTCGGCACTGTCATCGGAGATATTCAACGAGTCGGCGAGTACGCAGTCGATGGCGTGTGCGGCCTCGATAGCCTCAACCATGCGTGGTGCGTCGGCGGCGAACTGGGCGGCGGCGGCGGCTTCCATTGACTTTCCGCTCAATCCGGCGATGTCTGGGGCAATGAAGGACCGGGTTGTTTCGTCGGACGTGTCATCCGAGCGACGGAACTCCACGAGCTGTTCGCAGGGCTGGCGAAGTTGTTGGCGTGCAGCATCGTCGAGCTTGTCCGGCCACGGAACGCGTTGGACAACACCGACGTAGTAGTGCGGGCTACCCACCCCGCGTGATTCTTCGCGGCCGCTGACCATCAGATCAGCGAGGGCGCGCGCCAGCCGAGAATTCAACCAGGCCAGGCACACGTACGGGTCGTCGAGGGGGAACAGACCCATGCCGACGTGGGAGAAAATGCAGCCCTCGGGCAGAATTCGGGGCGCAAGCGTCGTCGCCCGGTCGGGCCACGTTAGGCCTCTCCGGAAAAAGTACTGCAGGTTTTGCGGTCTCGCTCCTGCGTACGCACGTACGCATTTCCCGTCATGTTCCCAGTCGATGACGAGATTGATGTCGGCCCAATACGGGCTGTACTCGCCGCCCTTCGCGAACGGTGTCCAACGGCGGGTTTCGGTGTCTTCGCGTGCGGTCGCGATGCGGTGCGGCTCGATCTCCCAGATGGTTCGT
>CAZPZQ010000551.1:0-1663 GCA_964590745.1 uncultured Mycobacterium sp.
CCGGACTGGTGCGGTTGCAGTGCTACGAGGGCGTTGACGAGGCCCGCGCGCTCTCCGAGTGGAACCACGCCAAGCAGATACTTCGTATTCAAGCCGGGTCAGGCGATTGGGACGCCACCAAAACCGACGTGTTCTCGGAGGAGTTTCTGCTGTCCCGGCCGCTGCTCACCGCGATCCGGCGGGACGAGCCGACGGTGTTGCTGGTCGATGAAACCGACAAGGCCGACATCGAAATCGAAGGCTTGTTGCTGGAGGTGTTGAGCGATTTTGCGGTGACGGTTCCCGAACTGGGCACCATCAGCGCGACCCGGGCGCCGTTCGTGGTGCTGACCTCCAACGCCACCCGGGAACTGTCTGAAGCACTCAAGCGGCGCTGCCTGTTTCTCTACATCGACTTCCCGAACCCCGACCTGGAGCGCCGCATCCTGCTGTCCCGGGTGCCCGAGTTGCCCGAGCACCTGGCCGCCGAGTTGGTGCGCATCGTCGGCGTGCTGCGCGGCATGCAGCTCAAAAAGCTGCCCTCGGTGGCCGAGACGATCGACTGGGGCAGAACCCTGCTGGCGTTGGGATTGGACACCATCGACGACGCCACCGTGGCCGCCACCCTGGGCGTGGTCCTGAAACATCAATCCGATCAGCAGCGCGCCACCGGCGAGCTGCGGTTGAACTGAGTCGATGGTGGCCCGCCGAACCCGCCCGCCGCAACCGCTGGCCCCGCACGGCATCCCCGGGCATCTGGTCGAGTTCGTCGAAGCGTTGCGCGCCCAGGGGATCTCGGTGGGGCCGTCGGAAACCGTCGATGCCGGCCGGGTGCTGGCCGCCATCGGGTTGGACGACCGGGAGGTGGTGCGCGAGGGGTTGGCCTGTGCGCTGCTGCGCCGACCGGACCACCGCGACACCTACGACGCCATGTTCGACCTGTGGTTCCCGGCGGCGCTCGGTGCGCGCACCGTGGTGGCGGCACCAGATCCGGATACCCCGCAGGCGACCCGGTCGGCCGACGACGTCGAGGCGATGCGGGCGATGCTGGTCGACCTGCTCACCGCCAATCCTGAACTCTCCGACACCGCCGACACCGACGCACGGCTGGCCGCTTTGATTGCGCAGATCGTGGAAGCCTACGGCCGGTACCGCTCCAGCCGCGGGCCGTCCTACTCGGCATACCAGGCGCTCAAGGCGTTGGCCTTGGACGACCTCGAGGGCCGACTGCTGGCCGGGTTGCTGGCACCCTATGGCGAACAGCCCACCCCGACCCAAGAACAGATCGCCAAAGCGCTTGCCGGGAAACGGATCGCCCAGTTGCGCAGCCTGGTCGAGGCGGAAACCAAGCGCCGCACCACCGAGCAGTTGGGTCGTGAGCACGTGCAGATGTACGGCATCCCGCAGCTGTCCGAGAACGTCGAGTTCTTGCGCGCGTCCAGCGATCAGCTGCGCCAGATGCGCCGGGTGGTGGCACCGCTGGCGCGTACCCTGGCCACCCGGCTGGCCGCCCGTCGGCGCCGCTCCCGGGTCGGGTCGATCGATCTGCGCAAAACTCTCCGTAAATCGATGTCCACCGGCGGCGTGCCGATCGATGTGGTGTTGCGCAAACCCCGGCCGGCCCGCCCGGAACTGGTGGTGCTGTGCGACGTGTCCGGCTCGGTGGCCGGTTTCAGCCATTTCA
>CAZPZQ010000552.1:0-1656 GCA_964590745.1 uncultured Mycobacterium sp.
CGTGGTTTTGCACTCCACCACCAAGTACATCGGCGGCCACTCCGACGTGGTGGGCGGCGCGCTGGTTACCGACGACGAAGAGCTGGACATCGCCTTCGGCTTCCTGCAGAACGGAGCCGGTGCGGTGCCCGGACCGTTCGATGCCTACCTGACCCTGCGCGGCCTCAAGACCCTGGTGTTGCGGATGCAACAGCACTGCGAGAATGCAGCGGCGATCGCCGAGTTCCTGACCGCACATCCGGCAGTGAGTACTGTGCTCTACCCCGGGTTGCCCAGCCACCCCGGCCACCTGGTCGCCGCCGGGCAGATGAGTGGCTTCGGCGGCATGGTGTCGGTGCGGATGCGCGGCGGACGACCCGCGGCGGAGGATTTCTGCGCGGGCACGCGGGTATTCATCCTGGCCGAGTCGCTGGGCGGGGTGGAGTCGCTGATCGAACACCCGGGCGCGATGACCCACGCGTCGACCGCCGGCTCACAACTGGAGGTGCCCGACGACCTGGTCCGGCTGTCCGTAGGCATCGAGGATCTCGACGACCTGCTGGCCGACCTGGAGCAGGCCCTGTCACAGTAGCTGAACGTCAGCCACGCAGCGCCTGGCGGACAGCGGCGGTGGTCACCGCCAGGTTGAACTCGGGCAGCGCCGGCTCACTCGGTCCGATCCAGCTGCCGGCGGCGATGTCGGCGGCTCGGTCGAGCGCCCACTCTCGACCCTGGGCGTCCATGCTGAGCAGGGCGCCTAATCCGTCGATGGTGTACAGCAGCGTGATGATCGACGCCGTTACCGGGTCGGGCCGGTGGCGATCGAACAACGCCGACAACACCGCCGCCCGCACCGGCGCCACCCGATTGCGGCTGGTCAGCGGCCAACAGTAATGCCGCGTCAACCCGCCGGTGCGCAACCGAACCCGCTGCACCTGCCCGCTGTGCTCAAGGTGAGCCAACAAAGCTCCCGGGATCCTGCGCCGCAGCCGCCTGATGGCGGTGGCCGGGGTGAGCGGACGGCGCAGCAGCAATTGCAACGCGAGCAGCGCCACCGGGTCGACCGGACCGGACCCGTCGAGTACCACCAGCCGACCGGCACCCACCGGCTCGGTGTCCATCGTCGGGCGCACCCGACATGCGTATGCCAGGTCTAGCAGCACCGCCGCGCTCAGCGCCCGCTCGCGGGGCGCCGGTTCCAGCTTCGGCTGCGACGACGCGTTGTCTAGCAGCAAAAGCAGCAACTGCTCGGCGATCCGCGCCATCAGCGGACGTCGTCGCAATCCGTCGAGGCCGGTGGCGGTGCCGCGACTAGCCCCGGTAGGGTTCGGCGCTGACCAGTGTCACCTCGACGGTGTTGCCGTTGGGAACCGTGTAGCTGCGGGTTTCGCCCACCTTCGCGTCGAGCAGTGCACCGCCGAGCGGTGAGTTCGGCGAATACACCTCTAATTCTCCTTCGCTGACCGTCTCCTGGCGGGTGGCGATCAAGAATGTTTCGGTGTCGGACTTGTCGCCGTCGTAGTAGACCTTGACCACCGAACCCGGCAGGGCAACCCCCGACTGGGTGGGCGCCTCGCCGACCTTGGCGGTGTTGAGCAGCTCTTGTAACTGGCGGATCCGGGCTTCCTGCTGGCCCTGCTCCTCGCGGGCGGCGTGGTATCCGCCATTTTCCCGCAG
>CAZPZQ010000553.1:0-1649 GCA_964590745.1 uncultured Mycobacterium sp.
GTGTTCACCGCCGTCGCCAACGCCGTGCTGCTGATCGGGGTGGCGGCGTTCATTCTGTCCGAGGCGTTCCACCGGTTGGGCGCCGCCCCGGAAGTCCCCGGTGGGCCGATGATCGTCGTCGCGCTGGCCGGGCTGGCGGTCAACACCGTGGTGGCATTGCTGTTGCGGCCGCACTCCACCCGCAGCCTCGCGGTCCGCGGTGCCTACCTGGAGGTTCTCGCCGACACCGTCGGAAGCCTGGGCGTGCTGGCCGCCGGGGTGGTCACCGTGACGACGCACTGGCCGTACGCCGACGTGGTGGTGGCGGTGTTCGTTGCACTGTGGGTGCTGCCCAGGGCTTTCTCGCTGGCCGGCGTCGCACTGCGGATCTTGTCCGAGGCGTCGCCGAGCCACATCGACGTCGACGAGTTGCGCTCGGCGTTGGCGGCCATCGACGGCGTCAGCGATGTTCACGACCTGCACGTGTGGACGCTGGTGCCGGGTCGAGACATGGCCACCGCCCACCTGACCAGCAGTGCGGACTCAGCGCGGGTGCTCGACGACGCGCACGCCGTGTTGGCGGTCCGCGGACTGGACCACGCCACCATCCAGGTAGAACCGCCAGGCCGATTCTGCGACTGCGCGACAACCTGTTAGCCGAGCGCGTCGGCAGCACCCGGGCAGGTGCTGTCAGTAAGCTGGCCAACTACCGTCACCACCATTCCTTGAGCGGGAGGACAGCAGCCAGTTATGTCGAACCCATCCGGGTCGGACCGCGACGACACGCCGACTCCACCGGTGGCGGATCGCGACGCCGAAACGGCCGAAGTCCAAGCCGACGATGCCGTCCCGGCAGACCAGCACACTGCGGACCATGACGAACGCGTGCCGGAAGACCACGATGACCGGGTGCCCGACCCCGACGAGCAGGTCACTAACAACGTCACCGACGCGCCGGCCGACTCCGAGGCGGCCACCGAAGTGTTCGCCACCGAGGTGAAACCGAAACCGGATGTCCCCGAGCGCCGGTTCACCGCCCCCGGCTTCGACGCCGGGCAAACCGAGGTCATCCAGCAGGTGCCGGAAGCGGCGACCGAAGTCTTCGAGAGGGCGAAAGCAGCGCCGCAACTGATCCCGCCGCGGTTGGCCCGCAAGCTGCCCGCATCGGCGACACGCAGCTGGGGTTGGGTGCTGGCCCTGATCGTGATCATCTTGGCGTTGGCCGTCATCGCGGTGTTGGGCACGCTGTGGTTGACCCGCGGCAGCCGGCCGAAAGTGTCCCAGGAGGACCGGGTCCGTTCCACCATCGAGAATTTCGACATCGCGGTGCAGAACGGCGACCTGGCCACCCTGCGCACCATCACGTGCGGTTCGGCCCGGGACGGCTACGTCAACTACAACGAGCAGGCGTGGAGCGACACCTATCGGCGGGTGGCGGCGGCCAAGCGGTATCCGGTGGTCGCCAGCATCGACGAGGTCGTCGTCAACGGTGACCACGCCGAAGCCAACGTGACCGCATTCATGGCGTACGCGCCGCAGATGCGCTCAACGCGCAGCTTCGATCTGCAGTACCGCGACGATCAGTGGAAGATCTGTCAGACGCACACCGACTAACCCGAAGTTCCCCCCGATGGGGTGATGGCTGACCGCTGACCTGGGGTTTTGGGTTG
>CAZPZQ010000554.1:0-1646 GCA_964590745.1 uncultured Mycobacterium sp.
CGCCGCCGTCGCCGGAGATCGCCCCGCCGGCCCCGCCGGCCCCGCCGGCCCCGCCGTTGCCGCCGTCACCACCGGCCGTGCCGTCACCACCAGCAGTGCCCGCGGTGGTGGGGGAGGCGCCGTCATCGCCGGCCGCACCCGCCGCGCCGTCACCACCGGCGCCACCAGCACCGCCGTCGCCATGGTCGCCACCGGCACCGCCGGCACCACCGTCACCACCGTCGACGCCGGCCACCGTGGAGTCCCAACCCGCCCCGCCGGCACCACCGTCACCGCCGCTGGTGGCCACCGCGCCGTCGTCACCCGCCGCGCCGGCGTTAGCGTCGGCACCGCCGGCCGCGCCGCCGACCCCGCCGGCCCCGGCCGCACCGGAATCACCCCCGACACCGCCAGCACCACCGTCGGGGTGCGCGGCGGTACCGTCGGCGCCGACACCGCCGTTACCGCCAGCACCACTGTTGCCGCCGCCACCACCGGCACCACCGTCACCGGCGACACCGGCGGCACCGAAGAATCCACCGCCGGCACCGGCGCCACCGCCCGTGCCGCCGGCACCGCCATCACCGCCAGCACCGCCATCGGCGCCGGCACCCCCGCTGCCATCACCGTCGGCGAAGCTGCCCGCCGCACCATTGCCGCCATCACCGCCGGCCCCCCCGACACCCCCGACACCCCCGATGCCGCCATCACCACCAGCACCGAACAACCACCCGCCGGCACCGCCGACACCCCCGGCGCCGCCGACACCACCAACGCCGCCGTTGGCACCGGCAACATCAGCCACCCAACCGGCACCACCAGCACCACCAGCACCCCCGGCACCGCCGGCGCCGAAGAACAACCCGCCCCGGCCGCCGGCCCCACCGGCCCCACCGGCACCCCCGGCGAGATGATCCACCGTGCCGGCCCCACCAGCACCGCCGGCACCGCCAGCACCACCGTTACCGAAGAACAACCCGCCCGCACCGCCGGCACCGCCAACACCGCCGTCACCACCGAACCGGCCGTCACCACCATCGGCGCCATCCCCACCATTACCGAACCAGCCCCCACCATCGCCGCCGACACCCGGTGCGCCATCAACCGGGGCCACACCCACACCACCACCACCGGCGGCAAGCCCTTCAACACCGGACCCATCACCGGTGGCGGTCGGCAGAATATAGCCCTGGGCAGCGCTGCCGGCATCACCACCGTTGCCGAACAACCAGCCCGCATCACCGCCGGAACCGTAATAGCCATAACCATCCCCGCCATCACCGAACAACAGCCCGCCAGCACCACCATCGATATGCCCCGCGGTGCCATCGGCACCATCACCGATCAAATACACCCCCGCCAGATCGTTGATGACACCGTCGACCAGCTGACCCAGGTCACTATGAATCCAGCCCTCGACAACGGCATGAACCGGGGCGTAGATGTAGGTGTTAAACCACTGGTCAGCCGAACTCACATCCCCAGCGGACAGACCCGCGAAAACCTCATCCCAGCGCGCGGGATCGACCACGACATCCCAGGCGGCCGGCGCCACCACGGTGCCCCAACCAACGCCGCTGGACACCGCATCCACCCACGGCGACAAGACCTGATCCACCGCCTCGCCCAAGCCGAAATCAGCCCGCACCGGCGGCGCAGTGGCCAGC
>CAZPZQ010000555.1:0-1641 GCA_964590745.1 uncultured Mycobacterium sp.
ATCAGCCGACCTTCCTTGTCCTCCTTGGTGAGAACCAGAGCCTCGACTTCGTCCCCGACCGACACCACCTCATGCGGGTCGACATCGTGCTTGATGGACAACTCGCGGGACGGAATGACCCCCTCGGTCTTGTAGCCGATATCGAGCAGCACCTCGTCCCGGTCAACCTTGACAATGGTCCCTTCGACGATGTCGCCATCGTTGAAGTACTTGATTGTTTTATCGATGGCGGCGAGGAAGTCCTCGGGCGAGCCGATGTCGTTGACAGCTACTTGCGGCGAGGTGACGGCGGGACTTGGCATATGGGGGGTGGCTCCGGACAGGTAGGGTCGTAGGGACAGGTTTCGTGATGCATTCCGCGAACTAGCGCACACGGGTACCCACCGAGGCTACTTGACGCCGCGCTGGCTGGACAAACCGATGTTTGCCCGGACATGCGAGGAGTCGGGTGTGCGGCGCAACGCACCGGAGGTGCAATAGAGCCGCGCGGGCCGGCGAGTGTGGTCGGACCGCCGCGTTAATGCGCGGCGGTATGCCAGGAGTTGCCGTAGCCCACCGAGACTTCCAGCGGCACGTCAAGCGGGTAGGCGCTGCCCATCTTGGTCCGCACCAGCGCCTCCAGCCGTTCGTGCTCGCCGTCGGCTACTTCGAAGAGCAGCTCGTCATGCACCTGCAGCAGCATCCGTGATCGGAGGTTTTGCTGTTTCAGCGCCCGGTCCACTTCGATCATCGCCACCTTGATGATGTCAGCGGCGCTGCCCTGGATCGGCGCGTTGAGGGCTGCCCGCTCGGCGGCGTCACGGACCTGGCGGTTGTGGCTGTCCAACTCAGGCAGGTAACGCCGTCGGCCCAGCAGAGTGGAGGTGTAGCCGTCTTTACGAGCCTGTTCGACGACCGCGTGCAGATAGTCGCGGACCTTGCCGAACCGGGCGAAGTAGGCGTCCATCTGCTCTCGAGCCTCTTCGGTGGAGATCTTGAGCTGCTGGGACAACCCGTACGCGCTCAATCCGTAGGCCAGCCCGTACGACATCGCCTTGACCCGGCGCCGCAGGTCGGATGTGATTTCGTCGCGGGGTACACCGAACGCCCGGGAGGCAACGAAAGAATGCAGGTCCTCGCCGGTGTTGAATGCTTCGATGAGGCCCTCATCGCCGGACAGATGCGCCATGATCCGCATCTCGATCTGGCTGTAGTCGGCCGTCATCAGCGCCGCATAACCAGTCCCGACCACGAACGTGTCCCGGATCAGCCGGCCTTCTTCGGTGCGGATCGGGATGTTCTGCAGGTTGGGGTCGGTCGACGAGAGTCGCCCGGTGGCGGCGATGGTCTGGTTGAACGTGGTATGAATCCGCCCGTCGGCGGCCACCGCTTTCAGCAGCCCGTCGACGGTCACCTTGAGCCGGGTGGCGTCGCGATGGGCCAGCAGGTGCTCCAGAAACGGGTGACCGGTTTTTTCGAACAGTGACTGCAGCGCGTCCGCGTCGGTGGTGTACCCGGTTTTGGTGCGTTTGGTTTTCGGCATGCCCAGCTCGACGAACAACACCTCCTGCAACTGCTTGGGTGAGCCCAGGTTGATCTGTTTGCCGATCACCGCGTAGGCGGCTTCGGCGGCATCGCGGATCTGGTCGCCGAACAGGCTTT
>CAZPZQ010000556.1:0-1639 GCA_964590745.1 uncultured Mycobacterium sp.
GCGCGGCCGAAACACTGCGGCTGCTGAGGACAAACCTGGAGTTCGCGAGCGCTATGAAGCCGATCGGGAGCGTGACCGTGACGAGCCCGGGGCCCGGGGAAGGCAAGAGCACGACGGTGGCAAACCTCGGGGTCGTGCTGGCGCAGGGGGGGAAGACGGTGGTGATCATCGACGCGGACCTGCGAAAACCCACACAATATGGCATTTTTGGCTTGGCCAATGACAAGGGTCTTACAACCCTCATCACGCATCCTGAAGAGGACTGGCAGAAGGTCGCTCGCAGGGTGGCGCTGCCCGGTTTGCGATTGATTCCCAGCGGTCCGATACCACCCAATCCGTCTGACCTCGTGAGCTCAACTCGATTTGAGTCGTTGTTGGATCGGATAGTGGCCGAAGTCGATATTGTGATAGTTGACTCGCCACCGATGATCTCTGCAAGCGATGCGCTTGCCATTTCCAGGCATACTGACGGCGTGCTCCTAGTATGCCGATCGCATGAGACGCGAATCGACGCGCTTCGGCATGCGGCACACCTTATCCACCAGGGGGGTATTCGGCTTGTGGGCGTGGTCATCAACCGCCAAAAGGGGCAACATGGCGCCTCCTACTACGGTGAATACTACGGTGCTGCAGCGACCTCGGGAGATTAGAGAGGGTAGCAGGTTCCTTGACCAGATGACACAGTGACCGCATATCCCGCGAGTAATCCCGCGACCTCCGTGAGCGACTGCTGCACGCTGTGACGTCCGGCCTGGCAGTGGTGAATACGGACTTCGGGGAGACCGTGGGTGCATACTGGGGTGGCACCGCTGAGGAGGGTGGCCATGCCCCGCTACCTGACCGTCTCGTCGCACCTGTCCGTCGAAGAGCTCGCTCACCGCTATCACCCCGGTCACGACGCGGTGGAGCGCAGCCGCTGGCAGATGGTCTGGCTGGTCGCCAGCGGCCATCGCGTTCCCGAGGTGGCGCGTCTGACGGGCTACACGGCAAAATGGGTCCGGATCCTCATCGGCCGCTACAACGAACAGGGACCGGGCGGGATCGCCGACCGCCGCCACGCCCACCCGGAGCGGGCGCCGCTGCTGGCGCCGGCCCTGCGCGAGGACCTGCGCCGGGCGTTGGCCGACCCGCCGCCCGATGGCGGGCTGGGGACGGGTCGCAAGATGGCCGCCTGGATCGCCGAGCGCTTGAACCGTGATGTGGGCGAGGTGCGCGGCTGGGAGGCGTTGCGATCGTTGGGGTTCACGCCGTAGCGGCCGCGCGCCGCGGCGGCCGACCCCGCGGCGCAGGCCTGGTTCAAAAAGGGGGCTCGCTGATGCTGTCAACCGTGTCCGGACGGATCACTCCGACGCCGAGGTGACGGTCTGGGCCGAGGACGAGCACCGGCTCGGCCTGCTGCCGGTGTTCCGGCGGGTGTGGGCGCCGCGCGGGCAGCGGCCGATTGCCCGGGTGCGGCGGCGCTACCAGTGGCGCGATGTCTACGGCTTCGTCTGTCCCGCCACCGGGCAGAGCTGGTGGTGCCTGCTGCCTTCGGTGAACGCGGTGGCGATGATTGTGGCGCTGGCCGTGTTCGCCCGGGATGTGGGCATCGACGCGACCCATCGGGTGGCCCTGGTCTGGGACGGCGCCGGCTGGCACA
>CAZPZQ010000557.1:0-1638 GCA_964590745.1 uncultured Mycobacterium sp.
GCCTTGGGCGACAACCGCCACTGCCCGTCCGCGCCGCGGTCGAAAAACCCCTGATTGACCAATGCTCGCTCCAACTCGGCGAGCGTTCGGGCATCCACAGCTGCCTGGTCACCAAGTTGACGGGCCAGCGCGTCAAGGTCGACATCGTCCATGGTGGCACCCGGATAGCTTTGGGCCAATTGCTCGGCCAATTGCTCCAACTCGGCAATGTCGGACAGCGCCGACACGCCCTCGCTCATACCCATCGGATTGTCGCCGGAGAACTCCGCGGATCCGCTCCAGTCTTCGCCTGGCCGGGCAGCCTGTAGATGCGCGTCGAGTCGGCCCAGCGCCTGCTGCAGCGCCGGAGATCCGAATGCCTGCATCGCCAACGCATCCAGTTCGGCGCGTTGCTCTGCGCTCAGACTGTTGCGGAACCGTTGGGCGGCGGCCGCCCGTTTGGCCAGCGAATCCAGTAGCTCTTCCACGTTGCGCGGGCTCTCCGGGAAGAATTCACCATGCTTGGCCATGAAGTCGGCAAAATCTTGTGGACTGTCTTCGCCCCGAGAGTGCTTGTCCAACAGGTCATTGAGGTCGTCGAGCATCTCGGTGACCCGCTGGCGGTCCGCATCGGTGGCACCTTGAAGTGCCTGCTTCATGCCGGCGAAACGTTGATCGAGCATCTCGCGGCCGAGCAGGTCCTTGATCTGCTCGTAGGATTCCCGAGCCTCGGGACTGCGCCAGTTGTAGTCGGACAGCTCCTGCACCGCTTTCGCCGGCGACGGCGACAACGCTTCCAACTGGAGTTCGGCGAACCGCGCGCCGTCGTCCAGGGCGCGGGCCAACTCCTTGCGCTCGGCGAGCACAGCCTGGTCGAGTAGCTTTTTAACTTCGCCTAAGGTGCCATCCAAGTTGTTGCGACGCAACAGCTCCCGGCGCCGACGGTGCGCCTCAGCGGCCAGTCGGTCTGCGCCCGGCATGGTCTTGGTTCCGCGCCGCAGTAACTCGGACAGCGCTCGACGTGGCGACGTCCCGGCCATCACATCTTGACCGATCTCTTCCAACGCCTCGCGTAGGTCCACCGGCGGGGCCAGCGGGTCGGGCCCGCCGGTGTACGCCGAGTAGCGCGATGAATGCCGTTTCACCGGTTTAGCCATAGACGGTTTCGCCATCGCCGGAGGTTTTGTCTATCCGTTTGGCCAAATACAGAGCCTCCAGCGCCAACTCGACCGCCGCGGCGCGCTCACCGTCGGATTCAGCGCCCAGCCGCTCGGCGATGGCATCGATGACCGGCAGGCCGGGTAGCGCCGCCAGCACCGCCTTAGCCGACACCCGCTCTCCGGTCGTCACCACCGTGCCTTGCTCGACCGCGGCCACCAGCGCACCGACGTCGATCCCGCCCAGCGCCTTTGCTGCGGTGTCGGCGGTGGCGCGTCGCAACAGGTGCTCCAGGACGGCCTCCTCGCGGCCCTCTTCTCCGGATTCGAACTCCAGCTTGCCGCGCAACACGTCGATGATCGTGCCCAGGTCGACCACCCGGGCCACCGGGTCGGTCTCGCCCAGCAGCGCGCCGCGATGGCGTGCCGACGCCGCGACCGTCTCGGCGGCCGCGATCGCGAACCGCGCCGACACCCCGGACCGTTGGTCCACCGAGTGCGA
>CAZPZQ010000558.1:0-1610 GCA_964590745.1 uncultured Mycobacterium sp.
CACACCGGCTACGCCCTGACGCTGGAGGAGACCCGGAGCCTGGTGCAGCAGGCCGACCGAGATCAACCTGCGGGCCGGAGATTACGTCAATATGGGCCTGGCCCGGTACGCCGGGCTGCCGACCGTGATTGTCGGAGACGTGGACCGCGGTGGGGTGTTCGCGGCGTTCTTCGGCACCGTTGCGCTGATGCCGCCGGAAGATCAGGCGCTGGTGGCCGGTTTCATCGCCAACAAGTTCCGCGGCCAGGAGTCGCTGCTACGGCCTGGGCTGCGGCAGCTCGAGCGGCTTACTGGCCGGCGGATGGTCGGTACCCTGCCCTGGCATGCGGGGCTGTGGTTGGACTCCGAGGATGCCTTGGACCTGGGCGGCCGGCGCTCGACCAGTGCCGGGGCTCGACGGGTGGCAGTGATCCGGCTGCCGAGGATCGGCAATTTCACCGACGTCGACGCGCTCGGACTGGAACCAGAGGTCGACGTGGTATTCGTCTCCGATCCGGGGGGTTTGGAAGATGCTGACCTGGTGGTGCTGCCGGGAACCCGCGCCACAATCAGTGATCTGGCTTGGCTGCACTCACGCGGGCTGGCCGCCGCGATTCGGGCCCACGCCGGTGCAGGTAAGCCGGTGCTGGGTATCTGCGGCGGATTTCAGATGCTGGGCCGAACAATCTACGATCCCGACGGCACCGAAGGTGGCGTCGCCGAGGTGGCCGGATTGGGCCTGCTCGACATCGAAACCCGGTTCACCGCAGCCAAAGTACTGCGACTAGCCGACACCGGCTACGAGATCCACCATGGTCGGATCAGCGGCGCCGACGCCGCGGAATTTTTCGGCGGTGTCCGGGCCGGCCAGGTGTTCGGCACCATGCGGCACGGTGTGTTCGAAAACGATGCGGTCCGCGGCGCCTTCCTGTCGGAAACCCTGGGCCTGCCATCGTCGGGTGTGTCGTTTCCGGCGATGCGTGAACGCCGCTTGGAACTGCTGGCCGATCTTGTCGAAGAGCACCTGGACGTCGCGGCGCTGCTTGACCTGATCGACGCCGGCGTGCCGGCCGGTCTGCCGTTCCTACCGCCGGGGGCGCCATCTTGACCCGCTGGACCGAGACATGCCAGACCGGCCTTGTCTGCGTCGGCGGTGTCGCTTCCGCAAAGGAAGCCGGGCGATCGGAACGGCAGGACGTGTGTAACGGTACGGTCTTGCAGAGAAAATCCGGCACCAACCCGCACCGGTACGGGTGTCCGGCAGTCATGACAGGATCGACAAATCATGAGCACCCGACCGCGCCCCGTCGTCTTCTCCGGCGTGCAGCCGACGTCGGCCTCACTGCACCTCGGCAACGCGCTGGGGGCGATCACCCACTGGGCCGAGCTGCAGGACGATCACGATGCGTTCTTCTGCGTCGTCGACATGCACGCCATCACCGTCCCGGGCTGGGACCCCCAGACGCTGCGGGCCAGCACCTTGGTCACCGCCGCGCAGTACCTGGCGCTGGGCATCGACCCGGCCCGCAGCACCATCTTCGTGCAGAGCCATGTCCCGGCGCATGCCGAACTCGCTTGGGTGCTGGGCTGTTTCACCGGGTTCGGTCAGGCGTCGCGGATGACCCAGTTCA
>CAZPZQ010000559.1:0-1604 GCA_964590745.1 uncultured Mycobacterium sp.
GACGACAAGCGCGGCGCCGGCACCTCCAGTTCATACATGCCGCCCTGCTCGGGTTCGGCCTGCTCAGGCTGGTGTTCCGGGTCGCGGTGTTGATGGTCAACCATCGGTTTCGCCTCCTCATCACGGTGCCGGATGCGTCTATAAAACTAGTTTCTCGCAACTGCAAAAAGCGCCCAAAAACCCAGTCGTGTCTTTGAAACGAGCGGGCGGGCGGGCGGCATTCCAGCGTGGCACGTGTTTTCGCTCACCGATGAATTTGTCCGACTGCCCGCCCTCGATCCGGCCGGCTCAGTCGATGTCGCGTTGCGACGGATGCGCTGAGCGGAACAGGTTGAGCGCACGCATCTTGTTCATCACATCCAGTGCGGCGTTCTTGTATGCCTCGGAGAAAGTGGGGTAGTTGAATACCGCGTCGACCAGGTACTCGACCGTGCCGCCGCAGCCCATCACCGCCTGCCCGATGTGCACCATCTCGGTAGCGCTGGTGCCGAAAATATGCACCCCGAGCAGCCGAAGATCTTCGGTGGACACCAGCAACTTGAGCATGCCGTAGGAATCGCCGGCGATCTGGCCCCGAGCCAGTTCCCGGTAGCGCGCCACGCCCACCTCGTAGGGGATGGCGTTTCGGGTCAATTCGACCTCGGTTGCGCCGACGTAGGAAATCTCCGGAATCGAATAGATGCCGATCGGCTGCAGGTCGGTCATGCCGTCGGTTGGTTCGCCGAACGCATGGTAGGCGGCCAGTCGGCCCTGCTCCATCGATGTGGCGGCCAACGCCGGAAAGCCGATCACGTCACCGACGGCGTAGATGTGGTCCACCTTGGTGCGGAACTGGTCGTCGACCAGGATCCGGCCTCGTGTGTCGGTCTCCAAACCCGCATTGACCAGGTCGAGGCGATCGGTCTGGCCTTGGCGCCCCGCCGAGTACATCACCGTTTCGGCGGGGATCTGCTTCCCGCTGGCCAGCGTCGTCATGGTGCCCGTTGAGC
Source organism: uncultured Mycobacterium sp. (assembly GCA_964590745.1). Lineage (GTDB taxonomy): Bacteria > Actinomycetota > Actinomycetes > Mycobacteriales > Mycobacteriaceae > Mycobacterium. The sequence continues at coordinate 990 of CAZPZQ010000559.1, forward strand.
CGACGTCGACGGCGGTTACTTCCTCACCGAACCGGAACGTCACTGCCAAGTCACGCAGATGGAAGCGCAAGGCCTCAACGACCTCGGGGTCGCAGAAATCGAGCATGGACTCGCGTTTTTCCACCACGGTGACCCGGACGCCCAGCGCGGCGAACATCGACGCGTACTCGATCCCGATGACACCGGCGCCGACTACCACCATGGACGTCGGTATCGACTTCAGATCCAGGATCCCGTCGGAGTCCAGTACCCGACACTCGTCGAACTCGACCCCGGCCGGCCGGACCGGCTTGGTGCCGGTGGCGATGACGATGTAGTCGCCGGTGACGGTGATTTTCTCGCCGCGGGTGCGTTCCTCGATGGTGATGGTGTGCGGATCGGTGAACCGGCCATGACCCAGCAGCAAGTCGACGCGGTTGCGCATCAACTGATTGCGCACCACCTCGGTTTCCTTGCCGACCACGTGTTGGGTGCGGGCCAGCAGGTCGGCCGGGGTGATCTTGTCCTTGACCCGATAACTCGCGCCGTACAGTTCTCGCTGGTTCATCCCGGTCAGGTAGAGCACCGCCTCGCGCAGCGTCTTGGACGGGATGGTGCCGGTGTTGATGCAGACGC
>CAZPZQ010000560.1:0-1598 GCA_964590745.1 uncultured Mycobacterium sp.
CGTCGTTGGCCAGCGCGGTGGCACCCGACGCTTCGAATAGCCGGTCGATGGATGAGATGGCGCGGCCGGTGGCGCGCACCTGGTCGCGGCGCGCTCGGGCCCGCAGGGCAAACGGGATCTCCTTGCCGGTGGCCAGCAAGGCGTACTCGTCGGAGACATTGCCGATCAGTTGTCGCCAGGCCGCGTCGATGTCACTGGCCGCCTCGGCGATACGAACCTTGGCGAACGGATCGTCCTTGGCTTTCTCCCCGGCGAAGGCCGCGCGCACCCGCTTGCCCTGGTGCTCCACGTGCGCGTCGTAGGCTCCGTAAGCCATGCCCACGATCGGCGCCGAGATGGTGGTGGGATGCATTGTCCCCCACGGCATTTTGTAGACCGGTGACGTGTTGGTCTGCAACCCGCCGGCGGTGTGTTCGTTCATCGACTTATAGGACAAGAACCGGTGCCGGGGCACGAAAACGTCCTTCACCACGATGGTGTTGCTGCCGGTGCCGCGCAGCCCGACCACGTGCCAGACGTCGTCGATCCGATACTCCGAGCGCGGGATCAAAAAGCTGCCGAAGTCGACCGGCCGTCCGCCTTTGATCACCGGACCACCCAGGAAGGCCCAGTTCGCGCAATCACAGCCGGACGACCAATTCCACGAGCCGCTGACCAAGTAACCACCGTCGACCACGGTGCCCGCACCCATCGGCGCATACGACGACGACACCCGAACGTTGGGATCATCGGCCCAGACCTCCTGCTGGGCTTGCTGGTCAAACTGGGCCAGGTGCCAGTTGTGCACCCCGATGATGGAGGCTACCCAGCCGGTGGACCCACAGGCACTGGCCAGCCGCCGAACCGCCTCGAAGAACACCGCCGGATCGCACTGCAGACCGCCCCACTGCTCGGGTTGTAGCAGGGTGAAGAAGCCGGATTCTTCCAGCGCCTTGACGTTCTCATCGGGCAGCCGACGCAAGTCCTCAGTGGCCTGGGCACGTTCGGCCAACTGCGGAAGGAGATCGTCGACGGCCGCTAGCACCGACTGCGCGTCACGCTGTTGAATGGACGTCACTACATTGCCTCCCAGAAGTGCGAACGGGCCCGGCTTGCAATCAGCCTAGACTGAGACTAGAACACGTTCAGATTTGTGTCGAGCGGGCTGTTCCTGCAGCTGGTAGCAATATACCGCCATGTTTTTGTAACCTGTTCTAGTTATGACTGATGATGAGGGGCGGGCCGTGACGGACAGCGTTCCGGACGAACCACTCGGCAGCCATGTCCTCGAACTGCAGATCGAGCACGTCGTCGCCGAAACCGACGACGCCCGCTCACTGGTGTTCTGCGTGCCGGACGGTCCGGATGACCCGGAAATACCGCCGCAGCGGCTCCGGTACGCGCCCGGGCAGTTCCTCACCCTGCGGGTGCCCAGCGACCGCACCGGCTCGGTGGCGCGTTGCTACTCGCTGTGTAGTTCGCCGTTCACTGATGACGCCCTGGTAGTCACCGTTAAGCGGACCTCAGACGGCTATGCATCCAACTGGCTGTGCGACAACGCCCGCCCCGGCATGCGTATCCACGTGCTTGCTCCGTCCGGCACGTTCGTGCCGAAGACC
>CAZPZQ010000561.1:0-1597 GCA_964590745.1 uncultured Mycobacterium sp.
TCGTAGCCGTACAGCCGGTCCAGGATGCGGCGGGTCTCCTGCGCGTCGACCAGGTCGTTATCCAGGTCACGGGGATGTTCGGCGGCGTTGCGGATCGCCTGCCCGGTGATCTCGTGGAACACCATCCGTTTGACCGGGATGTGCGGCTTCAGGGTCTGCAGCAAATGCCAGGCGATCGCCTCGCCCTCCCGGTCGCCGTCGGTGGCGAGAAAGATCTCGTCAACGTCTTTGACCAGGCCTTTGAGTTCGGCGACAGTGCTTTTTTTGTCCGGGCTGATGATGTACAGCGGTTCGAAATCGGCGTCCACGTTGACCCCGAGCCGGGCCCACGGCTCGTTTTTGTACTTCGCCGGGATATCGGCGGCGTTGCGCGGCAGGTCGCGGATATGCCCCCGAGACGACTCGACGATGTAATTGGCACCCAGGTATCCGGCTATTTTCCGCGCTTTGGTGGGCGACTCGACAATGACGAGTCGCCGAACGGATGAGTCACCAGTACTTTCGCCGCCGTTGCGGCTCGGTCCAACCAACTGTGATTACGCTCCACTCCTGCCCGAACCTGCAGGTCGAGGCGCCGACCCGCGGGTGTAACCGGCGTTTACCGCCGGTCGACAACTGACAATCTCGCACCCCGGGGCGGGCCGATGCAAACCGGCAACCGACCAGCGGTGGTGTCAAAGACCGCCCTGGTAGCCTCGCACCGCCGGGGCCAACCGGGGCCACTGCGCCAACGCCTCGGCCTCGTCAGGCGGTTCCCCCACGTTCTCCACCAGGCGGGATAGCCGGCGCCGACCGCTGATTCGCAGGGCTGGTCGACTACCGCGGGTACCGATCAAGGTGGGCGCGATCCCGACCCGCATCAACGCCGAGGCCAACGGCGCATACGTGTCCGGCGCGTGCGGGTCCAGACCGAGCAGATACCGGTCGGCTTCTGGACTGCCGGCGGCCAACGTCCATGCCCGCAGCTCACGCGACCCGGGCAACCAGTGCGGCGGGACCGTTTTGACCGCCCCACGGGTCCACTGCGCGGCGATCGCTCGCAGTCGCGGGTCCACCGCAGTCCGCACCAGTGGGGTGTTCTCCTCGGTGCGAGTGACCTCTGCCTGCAGACCGGCTTCTTGCATCAACTCGGCCAGGGCGGTGGCTCGCCACGGCTGATCCACCACGACCGAGAGCCGAGCCCCGTCACCGGCCACGATGATCTGACCCGCCGCTGCCAATAACCCGGTGAGGTCGGCGACCCTGGGGGGCACCGACTCCGCGGAGAACAGCGACAGTTGGCTCACGTCATCGACAGTAAGCCGAGCCGCCGCCCGGCGCGGCTATGGGACAGGTGAATGCGGGTGCACGCTCACCGGATGCGCCCGATGCGAAACCCCCCGGCCTGCACCCTAAACAACGGGTTGCGTCGGGGGGTTGTCGTCGGGCCCGGTAACTCAGATGGAGCGGACGCCGGTGGCCTGCGGGCCTTTGGGGCTCTGGCCAACCTCGAACTCGACCCTCTGGTTCTCCTCGAGGGTGCGGAAACCGCTTCCTTGGATCTCCGTGTAGTGGACAAACACGTCCGCCGACCCGTCTTCGGGCGCGATGAAGCCGA
>CAZPZQ010000562.1:0-1593 GCA_964590745.1 uncultured Mycobacterium sp.
CATCGGCTGCTGGCAGGGGAACGCCATCCCGACCGCCCAGTCCATCAGCACCGGCTGCGTCGAGCCGACGTATTCCTGCAGTGACTGCAGTTCGGGCACCCGCGGCGGAGTCAGCGCGATCCAGTCCCGCGGCGTCAGCGACCGGTCCTCGGCGACCACCCGGACCGCGACGGCGTCGGCCGGGATCTTCTCGCGCGGGTAGCGCAGGTTGCGCCAGGCCTTGGGCCACTCGCCGAACAGGTCATACGGCGCGACCTGTCCAGCCGCCGCCGGGGCGCCGTCCGGGCCGGCGACGCCGTACTCCAATAGCACCGGCTGCCCGTCGGTGAACCCGTTCAGCACGCTGGTGCCGGCCACCACGCCGGCCGCGGTCACCACCACCAGCGGGTGCGCGTCGTCGCGCGGCGGCAGCGCGTACCACGCCGACGTGAGTTTGCTTTGCTGCTGGGCGCCGGAGGTGTAGGTGCCGGCCAGCGGCACCCGGGCCGGGTCCAGCCCGTAGGGCAACGGCACGGTCGAACCGTTGATGCCCGGCTTCGTCAGCTTGGTCGGCGCGTTCCAGTCGTAGTCGATGCCCGGCTTGGGAATGGTCTCCCGAACCGCCTCGGCGACGGTGTGTTCCGGCACCCCATTGGGGCTGAACCCGGTCGGGTCGACGCCGCCCAGCGGGCCGAGCGGACCATAGTCGCCGGGCAGCGGGGTGAGCGCCCCGGCGTTGGGATCGGGTTCGACCAGCACGTCGTCGGCCAGGCCGCAGCCGCCGACGAACGCCCGCACGTTGGCCCAGCCGTTGGAGTAGGTGGGGTACTGCCGCACGATGCCGGCCACCATGGACGCGACGAACACCGTCACCATGAACCCGGCCGCCACCGGCACCGGCGCTGCGGTCAGCGCGCGGGCCATTCGGCCTTCGTCGCGGTCGCGCGGGGCGAAGTGCAGCCAGGCCGTCCACACCGCCACGATCGCGAACAGCGCGAAAAACACTGTGCTGATGGTGATCCCACCGATTCGGGGCTTGGTGGAGTTGAACGGTACCCCGTAGCTGGACACGTACCACCAGCCGTTGGTGGTGGCCCAGCACAGCGCCAGCACGAACAACAGGGCGGCCAAAAACGCCATCCGGTTGCGCGACCAGCGCAGCACCGACGGCGACACCAGCACCGTGGTCAACGCCGCCATCGCAGCGGCCACCGCGGCGAACAGACCGAAGTGGTGCACCCACTTGGTCGGGGTGAACATCAAGAAGAACATGGTGCCGAAGATGACGCCCATCAACCGCCACACCGGACCGCGGGCCACCCCGGCGACCCGCTTGCGGCGCAACATGATGAACACCGCGGTGAACAAGCACAGCGCGGCGATCAAAAAGCCGAACCGCCGGGACAGCGAGCCGTCCACAGTGGGCAGAATCAAGTAGTAGTAGCGCAGGTTCTCGGTGTACCAGGCTTGGCTGGGTCCGATGTCGGCGCGAATCCTGGTGGCCTCCAGCACTGTTCGCAGGGTTTGGTCGAGGAACACCACGGTGAGCACCACGAAGCCGGCGGCCAGCATCGGCGCCACCAGCGGCCAGGTTCCGACCAGTCGGTGTCGGCG
>CAZPZQ010000563.1:0-1583 GCA_964590745.1 uncultured Mycobacterium sp.
TCACTGTCGCTCATCAGTTGCACCTGTCGCGGTTCACCAACATGGCACGGTGAGAGTGTGACTGCACCAGGACCGCCCTGGTGCAGCGAGCCCGAGACACGCCGCGGCGAGCCTGCGCGGGAGCGTGTCGTGAGGTGAGACGGGAGCCGCGTTAAGGGGCATCGGGGTGAAGCGCGAACGGCCTGTCGGTCGTGATCGCGCCGCCATGCCCAATGATGTCGGACAGCTCCGTGAGGCCTTTGCCGATTCGGCGGGATGGCTGGTGCGACCCTGCGTCTGCTCGGTTACCTTGCGGCCGCGTCGTCGGTGGCGGCTCTACGACGCAGGCGTGTTTATCTACGACCCCCGCTGTGCTCATCTACGTACTTTGGCGGATGTTTTGCCGCTCGCCTCGGCAAAACAATCAACCCGTTCGTCCCATCCGGGGGCCAGGGAGGTCGAGTCCAATGAGCGCACAGCACCACAGCAAGCACAACCGCCCGCCGCGCAGCACTGCGAGGCGCCATCGCGGTCGAGAAATCGGTCTTAGCTCCGCGGTCGGAGCGTTCTTGGCCTTCGGGATGACGCCGCTGGCGGCCGCGCCGCCCGCACAGGCCGACGGCGACTGGCTCATCGACCTGCTCGATCCGTTGATCACTTCGCTCACCACCGTCGACGTCGGCGCCGCTGCCGATCCTGGCGGGTGGGGCGATTTGGTTTCCTGGCTAGACCCGTCCGCCTGGACTGATCCTGCCGGTGCCGCCGAGGTCGGCGCTTTGGCGGCGCAGGTCGCCGCTGAGCCGGCCGAGGCCGGCGATTTCGTCTATACGTTCTTCCAATTCATCTACCTGCCGCTGCACGACGGCATCGAGGCGTGGATTCACGACCCGTACATCGGTAAGCCGATCGACGACTTCATCAACCTGCTCGTCGGGTCATATGCGATCGGTGACGGCACCCCGGGGGACGCGAGCACCCCCGACGGTGGCGATGCCGGGTGGCTGTTCGGCGACGGCGGTCACGGCTACGACGCGACCGGCACCACGCCGTCCGGGGCCGGTGACGGCGGAAACGCCGGCTGGTTCGGCAATGGCGGCGATGGCGGCAACGGCGAGTGGTACGACAGCGGCAGTGGAGGTATCGACGGCGGCAACGGCGGCCACGGCGGGTCGTTCATGGGCGTCGGCGGCACCGGCGGTGCCGGTGGCCCCGCCACCGAGGCCAGCCACGTCGGTGGTCGTGGCGGTTTCGGTGGTGACGCGCCCGGCTGGTTCTTCGGCCTCGGCGGTTCTGGAGGTACCGGCGGCCACGGCATCGACAGCCTGGTCCCCGGCGGCCCGACCACCCCCGGCGGTGACGGCGGCCCCGGCGGCAACGCGACGGGCTGGGTCTTCGCCGAGGGCGGCTGGGGCGGTATGGGCGGCGCTGGCGGTGTTGCGCACGCCGGCGGTATCGGCAGCACCGGCGGTGACGGCGGTCAAGGCGGTTCGAGCTACCACATGGTCAACGGCGTCGCGCACCCCGCCGGGCCGGGCGGTGCCGGCGGTGACGGCGGCCCCGGCGGCTGGAGCGACGACGCCGGCTGGGGCGGCTACGGCGGTCAC
>CAZPZQ010000564.1:0-1579 GCA_964590745.1 uncultured Mycobacterium sp.
GGCAGCCGGATTGACTCGACTTCGTCGGTGAAGCTGCGGTAACGGCTGACCGGCATCGCCGACCCGCGCTGCGGGTTCCAGCCGGGCTGCTCGGGATTCCGTGCACCCGACGGCTTGGTGATCGCGCGCCCAGAGGTAAACGAGTCGGGCGACGGTCGAGAAGATGTTGTCACGATGATGGCTCCGGGTTGGCGGGTAAATCTCGAGACCGGCGCGTCGCGACCACCCGCGACGGGAAGCCGGTCTGGATCAGACCCCGCCGCGGCGTCCGAGGAGGAGCACCCGCTGCACGTCACACACTCTACCGCGCCCGGTGTACTGCCGAAAGCCGTGTTACCGCTTCGACTGCGGTGTGCGCTTTTCGCCGGTGCTGTCGATGAGGACCACGGACACGTCGAAGGCGCTGGAAGCCCGGTAGCTGGTGGCGAATACGCTCCACAGTTCCAACATCTCGCGGGTGGACCGCGATAGTGGGGTGATCTTGAGCCGCTCCGCGTGCCGGTCCAGCCCGCTGGCCGAGCTGCTCTGCTCGGCGCCGAGAATTTCCCGCGGGCTCAGCGCCGGATGATCATGCAGGATCGGTGGCCCACCGCTGCCGCTGACGCTGCATTGTCTCAATCAGTGCCTAATCGGGGGGCCGCCAGGGACGTCCGGTACCGGAACAGGTTGAGCTGCTGGTTGTGCGCCCCGGCGTCGATACACCTCATTGGGCATTGGCCTGAAACTGGGTCGAGGAGGGCGGCCCGCTCAACCGCCGGATCGCCCGGTGCACCAATACTGCCAGCATGGCGAACAGCACGACGGCGACCAGATTGACGAAGACGTCGAAGACGATCAGTACCGGCGGCCCGCCCGTCTGCACTCCCCAGGCCTGGGCCACCTGGTCGGATATCCGCGGGCGCCGACGCGTACTCTGCCCACGTTGACTCTGCGGTCACCACGAGGTCCACTCGCACTTTTGCGTGGTAGCCGCAGGATGAACATCGCTTCGCTGGCCTCTATCCTTGACAGGATCCATCAACCATCCCGCGAAAGGAACCTCAGTGGCGCTCGTCGTGCAAAAGTACGGCGGATCCTCGGTGCAAGATGCCGACGCGATTCGCCGGGTCGCCGAGCGCATCGTCGAGACCAAAAAGGCCGGCAACGAGGTCCTTGTGGTCTGTTCGGCGATGGGTGACACCACCGATGAGCTGTTGGAACTCGCCGCTCAGGTGTGCCCGGCCCCGCCGGCGCGGGAACTGGACATGCTGCTGACCGCCGGCGAACGGATCTCCAACGCGCTGGTGGCGATGGCCATCGAATCGCTGGGCTCGCGGGCGCGATCGTTCACCGGGTCGCAGGCCGGGGTGATCACCACCGACGTGCACGGCAAGGCGAAGATCATCGAAGTCACGCCCGGTCGGCTGGAGGCGGCCCTGGACGAGGACCAGATCGTCCTGGTGGCCGGGTTCCAAGGGGTGGGCCGGAACAACAAGGACGTGACCACCCTGGGCCGCGGCGGCTCGGACACCACCGCGGTCGCGCTGGCCGCCGCGCTGAAAGCCGACGTCTGCGAGATCTACACCGACGTCGACGGCAT
>CAZPZQ010000565.1:0-1570 GCA_964590745.1 uncultured Mycobacterium sp.
GACCTGGATGCGCGCATCGCGGAACTCGGCAAGCTCTGCGATTAATTTTCCTCGGGATTCCCCTGGTTCGAGCCATCACGCTGCGCTAGCGTCGACCTCTATCCGGAGGGAGACGGTGTTTTGCGCGCTTACCACAGCGTTTCGGGCGTCACCGTCCTGGCAGCTGCCGGCTTGATCGCCGGCCCAGCGCCGAGACCACCGGCATCCGGTGCCCAGCCGAACGCGGTGCTGCTCACCGCCACCGGTATTGAGCATTCGCCGCTCGGCGACGGCACGGCGCTGATCATGGGCGGAACCAGTATTCCGCAGCCGGGGGAACGCTATCTGGACGCAGCAGACGCACTGTATTTGGGTCCGCACGGATTCGGTGGGACGTTGCAGTCGCTGTTCACCCCGGAGAACGCCAGTGCGACGTCGGCGGTGCGCGGTGAGCAGATTCTGGACGCCACCATCTTGCAGAAGATCAACAACGGCGACGTCAGCGCCGACAACCCGCTTGTGGTGTTCGGCTACTCGCAGAGCGCCGCCATCTCCTCGGCGGTGATGCGGCAGTTGGCGGGGCAGGACGTGCCGAGCGATGACGTGCATTTCGTGCTGATCGGCAACCCGGACAACCCGGTCGGCGGTGCGGCGGTGGAGAACAGCAACTTGCCCGCATCGGACGTGATGACCAGTATCGCAACGCCGAACGATCTGTATCCGACCGACGTCTACACCCACGAATACGACGGCGTAGCGGACTTCCCGATCTACAAACTCAACCTGCTGGCCGACCTCAACGCCATACTCGGCTTCATCTACGAGCACACCACCTATTTGAGCATCACTCCCGACGACATCAGCAACGCGATCCCGCTGCCGACGTCGGCGGCCGACACCATGGTCAACTACTCGATGATTCCGGCCGAGACGTTGCCGTTAGTGGCGCCGCTGCAGCTGATTCCGGTGATCGGAAAGCCGCTGTACGACTTGCTCGAACCGGACGTCCGGATCCTGGTGAACCTCGGCTACGGCAACATCGAGCACGGGTGGGCGCCCGGAGACGCCGACGTGGTGCAGGATCACGGCCCGTTCCCCACGAACCTCGACTTCGACGACGTGCTCACCGCGTTAGGCACCGGGCTGCAAAACGGCGTCAGCGCCTTCCTTGCCGATCTGCAAAACCCGGAAACCTACCAGATCACCCCGCTGGTGGATAACCCGTCGCTGGCCGGGCTTATTGATGCGGGCTACGTCATCGGCTTCCTCGACACACCACAGCCGACGCTGCAAGAGGCGCTGGAAGGACTCGGCCACTTCATCCAGCTGTTCACCGCCACGTAGTCGCGGCTCGAGGGCGATCTTGAAGATGCTGTTTCGGCCGCGCCGGCGGGCCAGCGCCCTTGGCGCATCGTCTCTGGCGACCCACTTCCCGGTATCGCCCTAGCCGGCCAACCCCGTAGCGGCTAAGGCCTATTGGTTCCGGGTTGTCCGGGCGTGCCGGGTGAGCCGTCACCGCCGCCATTACCGCCCGGCCCGCCCGCGCCGCCGACGTTGCCGGTGCCGGTGCCGTTGCCGCCGTTGCCGCCGA
>CAZPZQ010000566.1:0-1565 GCA_964590745.1 uncultured Mycobacterium sp.
CGGTTGCCGGAGGCCTGGATTGCGCCGCCGGCAACGCGCGAGCTGCGGGAGCTGGTGCGCTACCGCGCCAAGCTGGTGGCGCTGCGGTGGTGCGGTATGCGCGTGGTCGCTGCACAGTCTGGCCTCCCCGTTCGGGGCGTGGCCGCCGCGTTGATTGACCCCGCATACCGCACGCCGCACGGCTTGATGCCCGCCACCGCCGGGGCGAAGGGATGACCGGCAGCCCGGGAAGGCCCGGGCCCTGCTGACCACGATTCGCATCGCACTGGAGACACGCTTCACCCACAACCGCATAAATGATGTGTAGTTTCGGCCTTGGCCGAGTCTGCGCTCAAGCGGGTCGCCGTCAAGACCGTTCGTCCTCGCTACGCTGCGGGCGCTCCGTCTTGACCGCGCCCCTTTATCAGCGCTGCCAGCACAGGCCCCGAAACCGGCAAAACAGCAGTACGGCACCCTTGACACAGCCCCACCCCTTCAGGGCTGACACAGCCCCACCCCTTCAGGGATGACTGTGCGGTGAGGGCGGGTTTTCGGCGTGGATCTCGCCCTGGATGCACAGTCAACGCCGTCAGCGCACGGTCAACGCCGTCAGCGCACGGTCAGCGCCGTCAGCGCACAGTCAACTGATAACCCAGCCGTGCCTGCCGCAGTTGGATGGCCTGCGCGACGCGCGCCACGATGTCGGCGGCGCGGTGTTCTTTGATGACGCGGATGACCAACCACCCCAACGCGGCCAGGATCTCCGCGCGCCGGAGGTCCTTGGCGTACTGCACCGGGTCGGTGCGGTGATGCTCACCGTCGTATTCGACCGCAACCATCAACTCCGGCCACCCCATATCCAGGTAATACGTCTCCTCATCGGTGACGACCGGGATCTGCGTCTGCGGCCGGGGAAATCCCGCCTCGATGAGCCGCAACCGCAGATAGGTCTCCGGCGGCGACTGGGCATCGGCATCGACCAGGTCGAGGACGCACTCGAGTTGACGCAGCCCGCGGGTGTGCGGGTGGCGCTGCGCGATCGCGACGACGTCGCCGACCTGGATACCGGTGGCCTGCGCCAGCGCGTCCAAGTGAGCTATCGCCGCGCGAAATTGGCCGCGGCGGCCCAGGTCGAAGGCGGTGCGCGCGGGTGTGGTCACGTCGACGCCGCCGACGGGCAAGACAAGCGTTTGCACTTCGCCGTCCAACACGGTGTCGCGGTGGGTGATCACGCCGCTCGGCGCACGAGGATTGGCGTGGATGAGTTCGATCGGTGTGTGGTCGTCAATCCACTTCGTCCCATGCAAACCCGCCGCGGCGGCGCCGGCCACGATCGCCTGCCGGCCCGACCACAGCCAGGCGGCCACGGTTCGTTCCGACAGCGACAGCGGCACGCGTCGGGGCACGTAGACGTCTGGCAGTGCGGCGCGATATCGGCTGCGCAGTTGGTGCCGGCTGAGCAGGCCGCTGGCCAACGCTTCGCTGCCCTTGAAAGGTTTACCCGGTCGGTTCGGCTCGCAGAACATGCCGGCTAGCGTCGGGACTGTGCTCGGGTAGCACAATTCACCTATCCACAGGCGGCGGCC
>CAZPZQ010000567.1:0-1548 GCA_964590745.1 uncultured Mycobacterium sp.
GGGTCGTAGTACCGCTGATCGGCGTGCAACATAACGCGCCGGGAGGGAAGGGCCCCAACTTTGATCACGCGCGGGAAGCGGGTAAGCGTGAGGGCATGACCGGGCTTGCCTGGTCCAATCACCCCGGCAGGTCATCGCCTGCTGTAGTCGACGACGAGCTGGTACAGGCGTCGCCGGTGAAAGTGCGACAACTGCAACGTGCGCTATGGACTGCGGCCAAGCAGTCTGAGGGTCGGCGTTTCCATGCCCTGTATGACCGGGTCTGCAGGGGTGACGTCCTGCGGGAGGCGTGGGAGCGGGTGCGTAAGAACAAGGGTGCGGCCGGGGTGGATCGGATCACCTTGGTCGCGGTGGAGGATTACGGCGTGGACCGCATGGTGCGGGAATTGCGTCATGACCTCCGCACGGGTCGATATCGCCCGGTGCCTGCGCGTCGGGTGGAGATCGACAAACCACAAGGTGGCAAGCGGCCGTTGGGGATACCCACGGTGCGAGACCGGGTGGCTCAACAGGCGGCCAAGCTGGTGCTGGAGCCGATTTTCGAGGCGGACTTTGCGCCGTGCTCGTATGGGTTTCGGCCGAAGCGGTCGGCGGTGATGGCGAAGGAACGCTTGCGGACCGGGTTCATCGAGGGTCATCAGCTCGTGGTGGAGTTTGATATCGCCAATTTCTTCGGTGAGATCGACCACGAACTTTTGCTCACGGAAGTGGGTAGGCGGGTCTCGGATCGGCGGGTGCTCAAACTGCTGCGGTTGTGGCTGCAAGCTGGGGTGATGGTCGATGGTGCGGTGCAGCGGACGGTCGCTGGTACACCGCAGGGCGGGGTTATTTCCCCGCTATTGGCCAACATCTACCTGCATGTGCTCGACATCGAACTAGCCCGCCGCCAGGTGGGCGAGTTGGTGCGCTACGCCGATGACGGTGTGGTGTTGTGCCGCAGTGCGGCACAAGCCGAGCACGCCTTGGCGGCGGTGGGAGAAATCCTGGCGTCGTTGGGGTTGCGGCTGCATCCGGATAAGACGAAGGTGGTCGACTTGCGTGCTGGGCGTGAGGGCCTGGATTTTCTGGGCTGTCATTTCCGGGCGCGTATGTCGGGGCGGTTGTGGGAGCAGCGTCGGATTGTGCGCTACTACCTGCATCGCTGGCCCAGCCAAACGGCGATGAAACGACTACGCGGCACGGTCCACGCCCTGACCGGGCGTTCGCGCGTCGGTCTGGACATTCGAACCGTGATCGCGTTGTTGAATCCGATCCTGCGCGGCTGGGGCAACTACTTTCGGACCGGTAACGCCGCCGACAAGTTCCGCCAGATCGACTGGTATGTCACCAGGAGGCTGTTCCGCTTGATGGTTCAGAAGCGGGGCCGCAATCTGCGTGCTGGCCAGGCCGATCAGTGGACCGAGGAGTGGTTTAACGGTCACGGCCTGCACCGGCTTCGTGGCACCATCCGCTACCCGAAGGCAGCGTAACCATGTCAAGAAGATCATCGGTAAGCCGTGTGCGGGAAAACCGCACGCACGGATTGAAAGGGGGATGGGGAAACGGGTC
>CAZPZQ010000568.1:0-1542 GCA_964590745.1 uncultured Mycobacterium sp.
ACCGCGTTGCCGGCCGCCAGCGCCGGCGCCAGTTTCCAGGCCGCCATCAAGATTGGGAAGTTCCACGGGATGTTCTGGCCCACCACGCCCAGCGGCTCGTGGAAGTGGTAGGCGACGGTGTCTTCGTCGAGTTGACTGAGCATGCCTTCCTGGGCCCGGAGCGCCCCGGCGAAGTAGCGGAAATGGTCGGCGGCCGCCGGAATGTCGGCACCCAACGCCTCTCGGATCGGTTTGCCGTTCTCCCACGTTTCAGCGACCGCCAGGGCGGACCGGTTGGCCTCGATCCGGTCGGCGATCTGGTGCAGGATCGCGGCGCGCTTCGCCGGCGCGGTCTTACCCCAGGCCGGCGCCGCGGCGTGTGCGGCATCGAGTGCGCGATCGATGTCGGCGGCGCCGGAACGGGCCACCTCGCAGAATGTTTCGCCGGTGATCGGCGTCGGGTTCTCGAAATACTCACCGCTGGACGGCGGCACCCACTCGCCGCCGATGAAGTTGTCGTAGCGGGACTCGTAGCTCATCAGTGCATTCGCGGAACCCGGGCGGGCGTACACGGTCATCGGCGCTTCTCCCTAAGCGTGGCGGCTGGATACCGCCCAACCCTACCGTGCGCAATGGTGTCGTGCTGTACTACAACTCGCCGGCCAGATACCGGGTCCGGCACTCGTGACGGGCCAATTTTCCGCTGGTGGTCCGCGGGATCCGGCCGGCGGCCACCAAGCGGACATCGGCCGGCGACAGCCCGTGTCGGCGCGACACCGCGGCGCGGATCGTGTCGACGATCGGGGCCGGGTCGGCCCGACCCGCGCCGACCGCTCGTTCGGCGACGATCACCAGCCGTTCGCCGGTGGGCTCCTCGGGCACCCCGAACGCGGCGACGTAGCCGGCTCGTACCGCATCCGACGCTTGGCAAACCGTGGCTTCGATGTCTTGCGGGTAATGGTTGCGGCCGTCGACGATCAGCAGATCCTTGATGCGTCCGACGATGTAGAGTTCGCCGTCCAGATAGGTGCCCAGATCGCCGGTGCGAAACCAGGTTCCACCGACCGCCGAGCCCTCGGCGTGACTGCCGGTCGCCAACCGGGACTGCAGCTTGTTCTGAAAGGCCAGCTCGCTTTCTTGCGCCCGCCCCCAGTAGCCGCGGCCGATGTTGTCGCCGTGCAGCCAAATCTCGCCGACCCGACCGTCCGGCAACTCCGCATCGGTGGCTGAGTCGCCCACCGAGTCGACGATGACCGCCCACAGGCTTTGGGCGACTTGTCCGCACGACACCTGAGCCACAGCGGTGGAGGCGGTGGACCGGTCGTTCCGATCGGCCGGCACCGGCACGGCACGGCCGGCACCGAGTTGCCCACGGTCCAGATAGACCACACCGGGTCGGGCGTCGGGCGCAATGGTCGACACGAACAGGGTCGCCTCGGCCATCCCGTAGGACGGTTTGATCGCCGTCACCGGGAGTCCGTAGCGGCCAAACGCCTCGTTGAACCGCGCGATCGACGCGATGCTGACCGGTTCGGAGCCGTTGATCAGCCCGCCGACGTTGCT
>CAZPZQ010000569.1:0-1509 GCA_964590745.1 uncultured Mycobacterium sp.
CGGTGTTGCAGGCGGCGGTGCCGATCCGGGCCCGGGTGGCGGCGTCCAGCAGTGGTGACGGTGCCTCCTCGATGACCTTCTGGTGACGGCGCTGCAGGCTGCATTCCCGCTCGCCGAGGTGCACCACGTTGCCCTGGGTATCGGCCAGGACCTGAACCTCGATGTGGCGGGGCCGCAGCACGAATCGTTCTAAAAACAGCGTGTCGTCACCGAACGCCGATGCTGCCTCGCGGCGCGCGGCCAGCAGTGCCGGCCGTAGCTGGGCCGGATCGCCCACCAGGTGCATGCCTTTGCCGCCGCCGCCGGCGGACGGCTTGATCAGCACCGGATAGCCGATCTGGCCCGCCGCTGCGATCAGATCGTCGTCGGTCAGGCCGGCCCTCGCCACCCCGGGCACCACCGGCACGTCGAAAGCTGCGACTGCGTTCTTCGCGGCGATCTTGTCGCCCATCACCTCGATGGCCCGTGCCGATGGGCCGACGAACACGACTCCGGCACGCTCGCATGCGGCGGCGAATTCGGCATTCTCGGAAAGAAAGCCGTACCCGGGATGGATTGCCTCGGCGCCACTGGAGGCTGCGGCGTCGAGCACCTTCGGGATGGACAGGTAGCTGTCCACGGCGGCGGCCGGCCCCAGACGCACCGCGGTGTCGGCTTCGTGGACGTGTCGAGCGTGGGCGTCGGCATCGCTGTACACCGCCACCGACTTGATGCCCAGCCGGCGTAAGGTGCGGATGACCCGGACCGCGATCTCGCCGCGGTTGGCTACCAGCACGGTGCCGAACGGAACACTGGGCAGCTTCATCGTCGCGTCACATCCGAAAGACACCGTAGGAAACCCGGCCCACCGGAGCGTTTGCGCATATCGAAAGCGCAAGTCCCAAAACCGTTCTGGTATCGGCGGGGTCGATGATCCCGTCGTCCCACAGGCGTGCGGTCGAGTAGTACGGGTTGCCCTGCGCCTCGTACTGCTCCCGGATGGGCGCTTTGAACGCCTCCTCATCGGCAGCCGACCACGAGGTGCCGGCAGCATCGAGTCGAGCGGCGTGCACGGTGGCCAGCACCGAAGCGGCCTGCTCGCCGCCCATCACCGAAATCCGCGCGTTCGGCCACATCCACAAAAACCGCGGCGAGTAGGCGCGACCGCACATCGAGTAATTGCCCGCACCGTAGGACCCACCGATCACCACGGTCAGCTTGGGCACCCGGGCGCAGGCCACCGCGGTGACCATCTTGGCGCCGTGTTTGGCAATGCCCCCGGCTTCGTAATCACGGCCCACCATGAACCCAGCGATGTTCTGCAAGAACAGCAGCGGTATGCAGCGCTTGTCGCACAGCTCGATGAAATGCGCACCCTTGAGCGCCGACTCGCCGAACAGCACGCCGTTGTTGGCGACGATCCCGACCGGGTGGCCGTGGATGCGCGCGAACCCGGTCACCAGCGTCTTGCCGTATTCGGCCTTGAACACGCTGAATTCGCTGCCGTCAACTAACCGAACTACAACTTCT
>CAZPZQ010000570.1:0-1507 GCA_964590745.1 uncultured Mycobacterium sp.
CCGAGGCCGGGGTGCTGGACCTCGACCCGGCGACGGTGGTGCGCCGGATGCGGTTGCAGCCCGGGCGGATGTTTCTGGTCGACACCGCCGCGGGCCGCATCGTCTCCGATGAGGAGATCAAAGCCGAGTTGGCGGCCGAGCACCCCTACCAGGAGTGGCTTGACGCCGGCCAGATCGACCTGGACGAGTTACCGGCGGGCGAGTACACCCGCATGCCGCACCGCCGGATCGTGTCGCGCCAACTGGTATTCGGCTACACCTACGAGGAGCTGAATCTGCTGGTGGCGCCGATGGCGCGGACCGGGGCCGAGCCGGTCGGATCGATGGGTACCGACACCCCGATCGCCGTGCTGTCCGCCCGGCCTCGGATGCTGTTCGACTACTTCCAGCAGATGTTCGCGCAGGTGACCAATCCGCCGCTGGACGCGATCCGCGAAGAGGTGGTGACCAGTCTGCAGCGCACCCTCGGCCCGGAGGGTGACCTGCTCAACCCGGACCAGAACTCGTGCCGACAAATCACGCTGCCCCAGCCCATCCTGACCAACGAAGAGCTGGCCAAACTGGTGAGCCTGGACCCCGACGCCGAAGTCAACGGTCGCCGCCACGGCATGCGCACCAGCGTTATCCGCTGCCGATACCCGGTCGCCGAGGGCGGCGCGGGGCTGCAGTCCGCCCTCGATGACGTGCGCGCCCAAGTGTCCGCCGCGATTGACGGCGGCGCCCAGATCATCGTCATCTCCGATCGCGAGTCCAACGCCGATCTGGCCCCCATCCCGTCGCTGCTGGCGATCTCGGCGGTGCATCACCATTTGGTGGCCGAACGCACCCGTACCAAAGTGGGTTTGGTCGTCGAGGCCGGCGATGCGCGCGAAGTTCACCACATGGCCGCACTGCTGGGGTTCGGCGCCGCCCTGATCAACCCGTATCTGGCGCTCGAGTCGATCGAGGACATGCTGGACCGCGGGATCCTGTGCGGCCCCGACCAGCCCGAGCAGCTAGACCGGGAGCAGGCACTGCGCAACTACGTCAAGGCCGCCGGCAAGGGCGTATTGAAGGTGATGTCCAAGATGGGCATTTCGACGCTGGCGTCCTACACCGGCGCCCAGCTGTTCCAGCCGGTCGGCATCTCCCAGGGTGTCCTCGACGAGTACTTCACCGGGCTGGTCTGCCCGATCGGCGGGATCGATCTGGACGACATCGCCGCCGACGTCGCCGCCCGGCACGCGCTGGCCTACCTGGATCGCCCGGCCGAACGCGCGCACCGCGAACTCGAGGTGGGCGGGGAGTACCAGTGGCGCCGGGAGGGTGAATATCACCTGTTCAATCCGGAGACCGTCTTCAAGCTGCAGCATTCCACCCGTACCGGCCAGTACCAGATTTTCAAGGAGTACACCCGGCTGGTCGACGACCAGAGCGAGCGGTTGGCCACGCTGCGCGGATTGCTCAAATTCGCTGCCGGGGTGCGCCCGCCGGTGCCGATTGAGGAGGTGGAGCCGGCCACCGAGAT
>CAZPZQ010000571.1:0-1505 GCA_964590745.1 uncultured Mycobacterium sp.
AAGCGCCGTGAGGGACCAACGAGAGCGACGCAGGGCCCCGCATCATGACCGGCGCCTATGTCGCTCCGGCTGGGCTGCACAGATGGCGCGGCGCTCTGCTGCCAGTGGCGACGGTGAAGCGGACTCACCCCGTCGCGCGGTGCGGTCCCGGGTGACCTACCCGGCGGATGCACGTGGCCCGTGCCCGTGGCATCTGGGCGCCGCACCGTTCGTCGGTGCGGCGCTTGAGAATGTCGGTCGCGTCCGCGTAGTCCGACCGGGTGCGTGCCGCGCGCATGACGGCGGCCAGGGCGGCGTACTGGTCGGGCTGGCCCGACTCGTCGTAACCGTCGCGCATCGCGGCTTCGGCTTCGGCGCGGGACACGACTGCTGCGATGTGTTCGGGAAGCAGGCCGAGTTGCACCAGTGCCCGAACCAGGTGCGCCTCAGCGGGTTGGGGCAGGTAGTCCCAGCCGTCGAGGCCCACCTGCTCGGCGATGACGTCCAGCAGGGCGAGGGCGTCCCAGAGCTGCGTGACCTCATCCTCGGTGAGCCGCCCCGAGCGCACCAGGGCGTTCGCCACGTCGTAGACCGCGTTCGCGGTGCGCCGGCCGGCACAGATCACCTCGATGCGGCCGACACCCTGCTCGACCCGTGCGGCGAAGACGACGCGGTGCTTGCGACCGAGCACCTCCACGGTGTTCAGGCCGGCGAGGCGGTCGGTGGCCGACCGGTTGCTCAGCGGGTGCTTGCCGATCGGGTTCTGGCAGAGGGTCACCACGTCGGTGATCACCGACTCCCGCTCGTCGACCGTCAGCTCGTCCAGGTACAGCAGGAAGTCCTCGGAGAAGACGATCTCGGCCTGATCATCGGGCAGCCGCTCGTTACCGCGCATCCGACCCGGCGCGCAGTTGCTCCGCTCGCTGCCGGACCCGGCGGGCGTCGACGCCGACCTTCGCGCACAGCTCGTCCAGGCTGTAGCGGCGGGACCGCTGCGCAACCAGGTCGGCAGCGGACTCCACGACGGCCCATGCGGCTTCGCGGAGCTCGCGCACCTCGGCGTCGACGCGGGCGGGGGAATCCACGATGGCGACCACCCGACCGTGACTGGTCAGGGCCACCCGCTTGTTCTCGCTCAGCTCAGCGAGGGCGGAGACGCCCTTGCGCGCCGCGAGGGACACGGGCACGTTCACGGTCGAAGTCATCCTGCAACTCTATACATATCTGTGCAGTACTGCAACGGCTCGCGATGTCTGCGGCGCGTTCAGCGTGCCGTGCGTGACCCTGATGGGGTGGTTCGCCGAGAGCAGGGCTGGACGTTTTGATCCAGGTGTCCCGGGGTCGTGTGGGTCAGCGCGCTGGGAACTCGTATTCGAGCACGTAGGCGCGTAAAGGACGATGCGTTGGGCGGGTGAGGCGATGCGGCGGGAGTGAAACAGGGCGAGTTCTTGGACTCGGTGTTTGCTTTCGGTGAAGACCCGCAGGTAGTGGTTCGCGTGGCTGGCCATGCGGATGACGTCGCTGAT
>CAZPZQ010000572.1:0-1505 GCA_964590745.1 uncultured Mycobacterium sp.
CTCCGACCTGGAGATCCAGGCCGCCGAGATCGAGCGGATGCGCACCCTGATGGAGACCACCCTGGCCCGTCACACCGGCAAGGACGCCGAGGTGATCCGCAAGGACACCGACCGCGACAAAATCCTGACCGCCGAAGACGCCAAAGACTACGGGATCATCGACACCGTGCTGGAATACCGCAAGCTCTCCGCTAAGAGCGCCTGACTGCACTCGCCGAACGTGCACTCAGCTCGACTTTTCGGCCGGTTTTTCGCTCTGAGTACACGTTCGCCGCAATGCGGTCGCCACAGCAGCAATGTCTGCCGGTCGGACCCGGCAACAGCCGCCGATGATGCGTGCGCCGGCGGCGGCCCACTGCGGCGCCAGCGCGGCCGAAAAACTCGACCGTCCCGCCCAGCGCCCGCCTTCCCAGCGCTCGCCGCTATTGGGGTAGACGATCACCGGCTTACCGGTGACTGAGCGAGCCACCGCAATCGCTTCGATCACATCGGCGGGGGCGCAACAATTGACCCCGACCGCGACGATCTGCGGCACGCCGGCGGCCACCGCGAACGCCTCGTCCAGGCGTTGACCGGCGCGGGTGCGGTCGCCGTCGATGGTGTAGCTAAGCCAGGCGGGCGAATCTTGTTGCGCCACTAAGCCGACCAGAGCTTCCGCCTCGTCGACGTCCGGCACGGTTTCCAGCGCGAGCACGTCTGGTGCTGCGCCCGAGAGCACGTCGAGGCGCGGTCGATGCCAAGCCGCCAACTCGGCAACCGACAACCCGTACCGCCCGCGGTATTCCGAGCCGTCGGCGAGTGCGGCACCATACGGCCCGACGGATGCCGCCACCCAGCGGTCACTGCCGTCGTCAGGCGCGGCGGCCCGCGCCAGCTCGACGCTGCGCTGCAGCAGTCGGACTGCGGCGCGGCGGTCGAATCCCAGCGCGGCGAAACCCTGGAAAGACGCCTGGTAGCTGGCCGTGGTGGCGATCATCGCCCCGGCGTCGAAAAAAGCGCGGTGCGCGCCGACGATCCGCTGCGGGGCATCGGCGAGAAGTCGCGCCGACCACAACAGCCCGGACAAGTCGCAGCCACGCGCCTCCAGTTCAGTGGCCAGACCGCCATCGGTGATCAATACGGTGTCGTTGGGTACGGCGAACCCCACAGCCGTAACTTTAGGGCCGGCCGGCTTCTCGTTCGGATAACAGCCGCGACACGCCAAGGCCACAGTAGCGCGTTGCGTCGCACTGTCGGACGGTCAGGCGATATCTTCTGGATGGTCGGCAACCGCCCGGCATGGACAACCACGAATATCACCGACGCGATTCGCCCTATCGGTCGCGTCCCGCCCAAGTAAGCAGGTAGCGTCGGGGCATAGTATCCGGGGTCCCGACGACGAACGGCGAACAGGAAGTAGGTCCTCAGCATCATGGCACGCATCGGAGACGGCGGTGACTTGCTGAAATGTTCGTTCTGCGGGAAGAGCCAAAAGCAGGTCAAGAAGCTCATCGCGGGCCCGGGTG
>CAZPZQ010000573.1:0-1505 GCA_964590745.1 uncultured Mycobacterium sp.
CCGGGTCTTTGAGGAACTGTCGCTGCGCGGCTGCGTGGCGGCGCTGGACGGGTCCGATGTGATTCGCGCGGCTGGTATCGGCGCTCCGGACCGGCCCCGGGAGCTGGGGGTGTCGGTGGCGACGGAGCTGTACGAGCTGGGCGCGCGCGAGCTGATGTCGAGCGCGCGGTGAACCATCCGTGCGGGAAAGTGACTGGGAGTAATAGATGGGTCGCCAACTGAGCGTGCGAGGGCGGAAGCCGAAGCCGGGCCGCATCGTGTTCGTCGGTTCGGGCCCCGGCGATCCGGGCCTGCTGACCACTCGGGCGCGAACGGTGTTGACGAACGCCGCGCTGGTGCTCACCGACCCCGACGTGCCCGATCCGGTGCTGGCGTTGATCGGCGTTGACCTGCCAGCGCCGCCGGTACCGTCGGATGCCCAAGGCGCGGCGGACGGCAACGGCAAGGATGCCGGCGGCACCGAGAACCCCGCGCCGGCCGGCGGTCCGGAGATTCGTCCGGCGCTGGGCGAGCCGGCCGAGGTGGCCAAGACGTTGACCGCGGAGGCCCGCTCCGGTGTCGATGTGGTGCGGTTGGTGGCCGGTGACCCGCTGTCGATGGACGCGGTGATCACCGAGGTGCTCGCCGTCGCCCGCACCCACTTGCACTTTGAGATCATCCCCGGGTTACCGGCCACCAGTGCGGTGCCGACCTACGCCGGGCTGCCGCTGGGTTCGTCGCACACCGTGGCCGATGTGCGCGACCCACATGTCGACTGGGCGGCGTTGGCTGCCGCGCCGGGACCGCTGATCCTGCAGGCCACCGCATCGCATCTGCCCGATGCGGCACGCACGCTGATCGAATACGGACTGGCCGAGTCCACCCCGTGTGTAGCCACCGCGGCCGGAACCACCAGTGTGCAGCGCTCGGTGGAGTCCACCCTGCACGGACTGACCGACCCGGCCACGCTGGCCGCCATCGAGCAGGCCGCCTCGATCAACGGGCAAGAGCCCGCGATCGGCTTGCTGGTGGTCACCATCGGCAAGACGGTGGTCCACCGGGCCAAGCTGAACTGGTGGGAGAGCCGGGCCCTGTACGGCTGGACGGTGCTGGTGCCGCGCACCAAGGATCAGGCCGGCGAGATGAGCGAGCGGCTGGTCGCGCACGGTGCCCGGCCGGTTGAGGTGCCCACCATTGCCGTGGAGCCGCCCCGCAGCCCAGCCCAAATGGAAAGGGCGGTCAAGGGTTTGGTGGATGGCCGGTACCAGTGGCTGGTATTCACCTCCACCAATGCGGTGCGTGCGGTATGGGAGAAGTTCGGCGAATTCGGGCTGGATGCGCGGGCGTTCTCCGGGGTGAAGATCGCCTGCGTCGGCCAGGCGACCGCCGACCGGGTCCGCGCGTTCGGAATCGAACCCGAACTGGTTCCGGCCGGCGAGCAGTCTTCGCTGGGCCTGCTGGACGAGTTTCCGCCCTACGACGACGTTTTCGACCCAGTCAATCGGGTGTTGCTGCCGCGTGCCGAT
>CAZPZQ010000574.1:0-1503 GCA_964590745.1 uncultured Mycobacterium sp.
CCACCCCGAAACCACCGCCCACAAAACCATCAAAAATCCCACACAACCCCACTCACTGCGGGTGTCCGGCAAGACCGGCGAGGGGTGGCCGAACTGCTCAACGAGGTCGTGCGCCAGGCGCCGCCACCGACCGGCGACGCCGACGCGCCCACCCAGGCGATGATCTTCGACTCCGTCTACGGCATCTACCGCGGGGTGGTCACCTATGTTCGGGTGGTCGACGGCAACATCGTCTGGTCCGAAAATACTCCAAGGTGAGTGGGCAGGCCGAAGCCTCCCGGCGTAGCTTGCTGAGCCGGGTGGCTGTGGTGGTGTTGTGGGGTTCAGGCCGCAGGTTCGGACCCCTGGCGGGCCCGGTTGATGGTGATCACCTGTTTTCCGAACCGGCAGCAGAACGATTCTGTCGTCTGCCACGGTATCGGTGGCGGAGAGTCATCCTTGAACACGGTCTTCGTCCAGCCGGTATGAGCCGCATCGACTCTTCGATCCGGTCGGGACCTGGCACAGATCCCGCTGGTCAGCACCGGCAGTTTCGACGTAATCTGGCCGATCCGTTGCGACGCTGTATCAACCGTTGTTACCGGGCGTGATACCCTCGTCGCCAGCATTGCCGGGGGCGCCAACGGCACCTGGCAACCCGGTCGAGCCGCTGTCGCCTTGTACTACAGGATTGCTTCCGTACCCAGGACTTTCACCGAACCCACCTTGCCCGCCGGCACCGCCCGGCCCGCCAATTCCTCCATGACCGGCGGTCCCGCCCTTGCCGCCGGTGCCGGGGTCGCCGTTGTGGTATCCGGGTGCCTGGGCGGCTCCGCCTGCTCCTCCGTCGCCGCCGTTGCCGCCGTCACCTCCGGTGCCGCCGGTGCCTCCGGTGCCGCCATCCCCGCCGTCACCAGGGGTGGGCCGCACCGTGTAATGCAGGTTATTGCCGCCGTAAGCGTCGCCGCCGCGACCACCGGTCCCACCGATGCCGCCGATGGCGCCGAAGCCCCCTGCACCGCCTTTGCCGCCGTTGCCGCCGTCACCGCCGTCACCGCGTTCTGTTCCGCCGAGCCCGCCGGCGCCACCGGCGCCACCGTCACCGCCTGTGCCGCCGGTGGCACCAGTACCGCCGGTTCCGCCCGTGCCACCGTCACCACCATAAGTTGCTTGCGGGCCTGGCAAGTGTTTAGCCGTCCCGCCGGCTCCACCGGTCCCGCCGAATGCGCCGGTGGCGCCCGTGCCGCCAGGTCCGCCGTCGCCGCCGATCACCGCGGTGTTCTTGTTGCTTCCAGCTGACCCGCCTTCACCTCCGTCGCCGCCGGTTTGTGCTTTGCCGTTGATGACTATGCCGTTGAGACCCTTCCCGCCGTCTTGACCGACCGGGTCGTCCTTGGTGCCGTCGGCCCCGGGGTAACCGGGCGGCGCTGTGCCGCCTTGGGGTGGGTTGACGCCGGGGGAGCCCATGGCACCGGCACCACCGTTGCCGCCCGCCCCGCCGTTGCCGATGCGGCCGGCGTTGCC
>CAZPZQ010000575.1:0-1500 GCA_964590745.1 uncultured Mycobacterium sp.
CGCCGCCACGAGGTGGTCTACCAGTGGCTGGCGCCGCGCTGCGCTGAGCGCGATGTCCTGGAGGCTGGTTGTGGTGAAGGCTACGGAGCCGACCTGATCGCCCGGGTGGCCCACACGGTGATCGCGCTGGACTACGACGACGCCGCGGTGGCGCACGTCCGCGCGCACTATCCGCGGGTGCAGGCGATCCAGGGCAATCTGGTCGAGCTGCCGCTGCCGGACGATTCGGTCGACGTGGTGGTCAACCTCCAGGTCATCGAGCACCTGTGGGACCAAGCCCGGTTCGTTGGTGAATGCGCCCGGGTGTTGCGCCCCGCCGGATCGCTGGTGGTGTCCACCCCGAATCGGATCACCTTCTCTCCGGGCCGCGATACCCCGCTCAACCCATTCCACACTCGTGAACTCAACGCCGACGAGCTGACCGAGCTGCTCGTCGACGGAGGTTTCGAAATCGACTGCGTCTCCGGGGTTTTCCATGGACCGGCACTGCGCGAGATGGATGCTCGGCACGGCAGCTCGATCATCGACGCCCAGATCGAACGCGCGCTGGCCGACGCGCCGTGGCCGGAGGAGCTGGCCCGTGATGTCGCTGCGGTGCGCGCGGTGGACTTCGAGATCGTCGAGGACGGCCCGACGCACGACATCGATGACAGTCTCGACCTGATCGCGATCGCGGTGCGGCCGTGACGGACACCGCCGCCACCGGCGCGGTGCCTGGGATGTTCAGCTTGGTGCTGCACACCCACCTGCCGTGGTTAGCCCACCACGGTCGCTGGCCGGTAGGCGAGGAATGGCTGTACCAGTCCTGGTCTGCGGCGTACCTGCCATTGTTGCGGGTACTGCGCACCCTGGCCGAGGAAAACCGGCGCGGCCTGCTCACCCTGGGGGTCACACCGGTGCTCGCTGCCCAACTCGACGATCCCTACTGCTTGGACGGCATGCACCACTGGCTGGCGAATTGGCAGTTGCGTGCGCTGGAGGCCAGCACACTTCCGACGTTGAAAGCCTTCGGGCACCGCGAGTGCGCCGCCGCTGCACAGGCGTTGGACGACTTCGCCACGGTGTGGCGGCACGGCGCCAGCCCGCTGCTGCGCGGACTGGTCGACGTCGGCACGGTTGAACTGCTCGGTGGTCCACTCGCGCACCCGTTCCAGCCCCTGCTGACGCCGCGGCTCCGGGGGTTCGCGCTGCGGGAAGGGCTAGCCGACGCGCAGCAGCGGCTCGCACACACCCCGGTAGGGATCTGGGCGCCGGAGTGCGCCTACTCCCCCGGCATGGAGCACGACTACACTGCCGCCGGGGTTTCGCACTTCATGGTCGACGGTCCGGCGCTGCACGGCGACACCGCGCTGGGCCGGCCGGTCGGCGACACCGACGTCATCGCCTTCGGCCGCGATCTGCAGGTCAGCTACCGGGTGTGGTCGCCGAAGTCGGGCTACCCCGGCCACGCCGCCTACCGCGACTTCCACACCTACGACCACCGCACCGGTCTCAAACCCG
>CAZPZQ010000576.1:0-1493 GCA_964590745.1 uncultured Mycobacterium sp.
GTGTTAAAGATTCCGCACGGTGATGCCCCGGTGACGATCGCCCAGGTGGCGAACGTGACCCGCTCGGCGGCGTCGCGTGGCGGCACGTCGGCCTTGATCGCTTCAGCCACCGCCTGCTGGTTCAGCACCGCCGCCGTGGCAGCGGCCGGACTGGTGCCGGCCGGGCCCGCGGGATCGGTTGGCGGCGGCGGAACCTCGGGGGTGTCGCGGTGCTGCGTGGACGGTTCGGCCTGCGGGTCGGGCGTCGGCGCCCGGGTGACGGTGGTGAGGTTGGCACCGGAGATCAGCGCGGCCTGTTCGGCGGCGATCTCCTCGGCGGTCTGGGTCTTCTGGTGCTCGTGCAGCGCCTGCACCTCGTCGCGGTGTTCGATCGCGTACTTGATCAGCTCCTCGATGTTGTACAGGTTGGCGTCGCGCACCGCCTGCAACTGGATCGGCGGCAGGTCGAAGTCGTATTCGACCCGGTTCTTGATCCGCACCGCCATCAGCGAGTCCAGGCCCAGCTCGATCAGCGGCACCTCCCACGGCAGGTCTTCGGGCTCGTAGCCCATCGCCGCCGAGACGATGGTGCCCAGTCGCTCGCCCACCGTCTCGCCGGAGTCCGGTGACCACTTGGCGAAGCTGGCGCCCATCGCCACACCCTGGGTGAGGTGGTCGTGCAAGATTTCCGCGTCCGGCCGCTCGTCGGCTTCGGCTGCGGCAGCGCCTGATTCGGTTGCCGCAGCGACCCCCACACCGACCCCGGCGCCGACGGCGACCGGTAAAGCCCCCGCCGCCCCGTTGCGACTCACTACGGCGTCGTAGACCAAGGTGAACGATTCGTCGATGCGGGCGTGCACCTGCACCGCCGCCCCGCCGGGGTGCCGGGTCAGCGTGGTGACCAGCCGGGCGCCGTCACCGGGCACCGCCCGCTGCTCGGAAGCAACCAGGGTGGCGTCCGGAAGCACCGCGGCCGCAGCGGATTTCACCAACTCGGCCAGATCGGCCGCGGCGCCGCGCGGGGCGAATTCCCAGACGTGCCGACCGTCCGGCAGCGCGACATGCGAGCCGGGCATCACCCCGGACGCGTCGCCGGAGAAGTGCGCATCCAGCCAGTGCTGTTTGCGCTTGAACCGGGTGGGCGGGATGTTGGCGAATTCGTCCGGGCTGACCGGTCCTTCGGCACGACGCGGGAACAGGGTGCGGAAATCCAGGTCGTGGCCGTAGACGTAGAGCTGGGCCATGGTCGCGGTCATCGAGTCGACCTCGTCGGCCTTGCGGGCCAGGGTCTGGATGAGCTGCGCGTCCGGCAGCCCGGCCGCCGCGGTGGTCAGGCCGACCTGCATCAGCGCCACCGGGTTGGGCGCCAACTCCAGGAAGGTGGTGTGGCCGTTGTCAACGGCGTTGCGCACGCCCTGGGTGAAGTAGACGCTGTGCCGCAGGCCCTTCTTCCAGTAGTCCACGTCGTGGATCGGTTCGCTGCCCGGCCGAAAGTAGTTGCCCTCGTGCACGGT
>CAZPZQ010000577.1:0-1476 GCA_964590745.1 uncultured Mycobacterium sp.
GACCGGGCGGCGGGCCAAGCTGTACGGCAGCGGCGCCAACGTGCGGGATTGGATCCACGTCGACGACCACAACGCCGCGGTGTGGCGGATCCTGGAGACCGGGCAGACCGGCCGCACCTATCTGATCGGTGCCGACGGGGAGTGTGACAACCTCACCGTGCTGCAGTTGATCCTGCGCTTGATGGGCCGCGATCCGGACGACTTCGACCGGGTGACCGATCGGGCCGGCCACGATCTGCGATATGCCATCGACCCGACACCGTTGCGCGACGAGTTGGGCTGGGCGCCCAGCCACACCGACTTTCAGGCCGGCCTGCGCGCCACCATCGACTGGTACCGGGCCAACGAATCCTGGTGGGCGCCGCTCAAGGACGCCGTCGAAACCCGCTACGCCGAGCGAGGGCAGTGACGTGCGAGTTCGCGAGCTGGCCATTCCGGGTGCCGTCGAGCTCACCCCGCAGCAACACGCCGATCCACGCGGCCTGTTCGTCGAATGGTTCACCGACACTGAGTTCACCGCGTTCGCCGGGCACCGTTTCGACCTGCGCCAGGCCAACTGTTCGGTATCGGGCGCCGGGGTGCTGCGCGGTCTGCACTTCGCCCAGCCGCCGGGCCAGGCCAAATACGTCACCTGTGTGTCCGGATCGGTCTTCGACGTGGTGGTCGACATCCGGGTGGGCTCACCGACGTTCGGCCGCTGGGATTCGGTGCTGCTCGACGATCACGACCGCCGCTCGGTGTATCTGCCCGCCGATTTGGCGCACGGATTCCTTGCGCTGCAGGCTAATTCGACGGTGATCTATCTGTGCTCGGCGGAATACGATCCGCAGTGCGAACACTCCGTCGCCGCTACTGATCCGGCAATCGGCATCGACTGGCCGCTGCCGGGCGACAAGCGCGTGGTCTCCGACCGTGACGCCGCCGCGCCCACTTTGGCCGAGGTGCGTGCCAAAGGTTTGCTGCCGGAATGGCACCCGACCGGGGCCTGAGCTCAGCGGCGTCGACGCACCAGACTGAAGCAGCGCGGGTCGTATTCCTAGGGCCGTGCGTCACGGTTTCTTGACGTCCCACCCTCGCATTTACTAGGACATCCAAGTATTCTGGTGTCGAGCCAGTCAGACTCAACCACCTTCGAGATTTCCGGGATAGCTCAGCCATGACCACTACTCAGATCACCCAGATTCCGCATTTCGTCGACGGCCAGCGCACGGCCGGTCACTCCCAGCGCACCGCCGACGTCTACGACCCGAACACCGGCGCGGTCCAGGCCAAACTGCCGATGGCCAACCAAGCCGACGTCGACGCCGCGGTCGCCTCGGCGGTCGAAGCGCAAAAAGACTGGGCGGCCCGCAACCCGCAACGCCGCGCCCGGGTGATGCTGCGCTTCATCGACCTGGTCAACCAGCACATGGACGAACTGGCCGAACTGCTCTCCCACGAACACGGCAAGACGCTCGACGACTCGCGCGGCGACAT
>CAZPZQ010000578.1:0-1472 GCA_964590745.1 uncultured Mycobacterium sp.
CCGCGGTCGGCATCCTGCACAAAAAGAAGCTCGCCGCCGCGTCCGATCATGAACGCGAGGCGCTGCACGATCAATTGGCGGCCGAGCACGAGCGGATCGCCGGCGGAGTGGACAGCGCCGTCGAGATCGGCGTGGTCGACGAGAAGATCGACCCGGCTCATACTCGCAGCAAACTGACTCAGGCGCTCGCCGAGGCGCCCGCCCGTCGCGGTCGGCACAAAAACATCCCGCTGTAACGGCCTATACCGGCGAGCAGACGCAACGTCCCCATTTCTCGCGGCAAAAAGGGACTTTTGTGTCTGCTCGCGAGCTATCGCACACTCGGCAGGCCGCCGAATTTACCGCTCAGGTACTGGCCTCGGCAGGCGCGGCGGGCGAGCTTTCCGCTGGTGGTGCGTGGGATGCTGCCCGCGGCAACCAGCACGATATCCGCCACCGGCAAACCATGCCGACGCGATACGGCCGCCCGGATGGCATCCACCGCCGGGCGTGGGTCGGCGTGACCCGCCCCGACCGCGCGCTCCGCAACGATCACCAAGCTTTCGCCGACGCCATTGGTGTTGTCCCCGGCCGACTCGGCGGGCGGCACCGAGAACGCGGCGACGTAGCCGGACCGCACCACTCGAGACGCGGCGGCGACGGTAGCCTCGATGTCCTGCGGGTAGTGGTTTCGGCCGTCCCGGATGATCATGTCTTTGATGCGCCCGGTGATGTAGAGCTCACCGTCGAGGTAGACACCGAGATCACCGGTGCGCAGCCACTTCGCCTCGGCCGATGCGCCTTCGGCGTGACTGCCCAGCGGGAGCCGGGCACGCAGCTTGTTGCCGAACACTTGCGCGGTCTCCTCGGGGCGGGCCCAATAACCGTGCCCGATGTTGTTGCCGTGCAACCAAATCTCACCGACCTCGCCGTCGGCAAGCTCAGTCCCCGCCTCGGGGTCAACGATCGCCGCCCATTGGCTGCGCGCGATCTGCCCGCACGAAACGTGGGCCACGGCATTAGGCGCGTGCGGCGCGACCCTAACCGCGTGTCCGGCGCCGAGCTGCTCACGGTCCAGGTAGACGGCGGACGGTTCCGCGTCGGGTCCGATGGTCGCGACGAAAAGGGTTGCTTCCGCCATGCCGTAGGACGGTTTCACCGCGGTGCTCCGCAGTCCGTACGGCATGAAAGTCTTGTTGAATTCGGCGATCGAGTCGATGTTGACCGGCTCGGAGCCATTGATCAGGATGACATTGCTCAAGTCGAGGCCCTCGCTGTCGGCCGGCAGCCCGCGCTGTGCAGCCAATTCGAATGCGAAATTCGGCGCGGCGCTCACTACCCCGAACTCCCGCGATTCGGCGGCCAACACGCGAATCCAGCGCTGCGGCTTGCGGACGAACGCCGTCGGCGACATCAGCGTGAGATATCCGCCGTACAACACCGGAAAGCCGATCATCAACAGACCCATGTCGTGATAGAGCGGCAACCAGCTG
>CAZPZQ010000579.1:0-1469 GCA_964590745.1 uncultured Mycobacterium sp.
ACCAGCGCGTCGCGCACGATCAGCCAGCCGGTGTGGGTCTGCCAGGTGGTCTCCATGATCGGACTGCCCGGCAGATAGCGCCGGGCCGCGGGCACCGACACACCGTAGGGCCCGAGCCGGAAATGACCCGCGCTGCGATCCAGGATCGCGCCGAACACGCTCGGCGAGTCCGGACGCGGTACGCACAGCCATTCCACCGAGCCGGCCGCCGAGATCAAGCAGGTGTTCTCACAGTCGGACAGGAATGCGTAGTCGGCGATCGGTGGGAACGGGTTGCGAAACTGGCCCGCCGCCGCGTACGGCACCGGCGCGGTGGCCGATAGCCGTGGCGTGGTGTACCCGCCGGCGGCTTCGCTGGTCTTGACGGCGGTTTGTTCGGTGGTCGGATGGGTGGCGGCTGCCGGGCGGTCGACAGTCACCCCGTCTAAGGTCTCTTCAGCCGCCTCACCGGTGGGCGGTGTGTGCAGGACCATGCCGCAATCATCGCTGCCGACCTGCCCGGCGTCCACCTTGGCACTCTGCGCGTGTTGGTTTCGGGTCGCCCGACGCCTAGGCTGGGCGGCGTGGTCGGCTTCCTGAGCTGGTGGGATGGCGTCGAGCTGTGGCTGTCCGGGCTCGACTTCGTGGTGCAGACCGCCGTGGTGATGCCAATCGTGTTGGCGCTGGCCTACGGGCTGGCGGTGTTGCTGGACGCGGTGCTGGCCAGAGGCATCCGGCTGATCCGTCGCGTCCGGCGCGAAGACCAAGCGCTGTGATGGGCGGCCTGCCGCGGTCCCAGGTGACACTGGTGCTGGTGAGTCTGATCGTGCTGGTGATCGTCACCTGGCTGTTGACTCGCTGAGGCGCCCGGCATGTCTGTTAGGCTTCCCGGCATGCTCGCAGGCACCGGCAATCGAGAACGCCATGTCTTGGCGCAGCCGATATTCACCGCCGTGCGGCATTGCGCCGCGGTCGACGCGCACTGTTGTCGCTGATTTCTTACCCGCCGACGCTCTGGTTCGGTAACACCGGCACGCAGCTATCCCGGTAATCCCCATTGCGTAGCGGCGGTTCGCTGCAGTTCACCACCATTCGCCTGGGATTCGCACGAAAGGTCACCGATGCTCAACAAAGTTGGCCGCGACCGCACGCCGACGCTGGCCTGCACCATGGTTTTGGCGCTGGCCGGCGTGGTCGCCGGGTGCGGCGGCGGCCCCAGCGACGTGGTCGGCGGCGACGGGCCAAGCGGCGCCCGGACCAGTATCACATTGGTGGCGTATGCCGTGCCCGAACCCGGCTGGGGCAAGGTGATTCCCGCGTTCAACGATTCCGAGCAGGGCCGTGACGTACGAGTCGTCACCTCTTACGGAGCGTCCGGCGACCAGTCGCGCAGTGTGGAGACCGGCAAACCCGCCGACCTGGTCAACTTCTCGGTGGAACCGGATATCACTCGACTGGTCGACGCGGGCAAGGTGTCGGCCGACTGGAAC
>CAZPZQ010000580.1:0-1455 GCA_964590745.1 uncultured Mycobacterium sp.
GCAGGTCAGTCCAAGACTGTGTTCCATCGCGATCTCAGCGGCGTTTTCCACTTGTTGTGGTGTGCCGCCGAGGATCTCAGCCAGCCCGGCGGCGGCCATGGACGCCGCCGAGCCGACCTCACCCTGACAGCCGACTTCAGCACCGGAGATCGAGGCACGTTCCTTGTAGAGTGAGCCGATCGCCCCGGCGGTCAGCAGGAACCGGACCGTGGCACCGTCGGGATCGGCCCTGCCCTCGTCGGTGTAGTGCATGGCATAGTGCAGAACTGCCGGGATGATGCCGGCTGCCCCGTTGGTCGGCGCAGTGACGATCCTGCCGCCGGCGGCGTTTTCCTCGTTGACCGCGAGCGCCACCAGATTCACCCAGTCTTGGGCGAATTCGGGTGCACGTTCAGGGT
The DNA here is from genome assembly GCA_964590745.1 of uncultured Mycobacterium sp. Classification (GTDB taxonomy): domain Bacteria; phylum Actinomycetota; class Actinomycetes; order Mycobacteriales; family Mycobacteriaceae; genus Mycobacterium. The sequence goes on from CAZPZQ010000580.1 coordinate 399, forward strand.
CTTCGACGCGCAGACGCTGGTACCAGGTGGCCGCCCGGCGACACACCCGCAGCGGTCCGGGCAGCAACCCGGTCTGGGTCAGCCCGTGGTGTACACATCGAGCCATCACGTCGCGGATGTGCAGGAGCCGCTCGCGGACTTGCACTTCGGTGCGAGAGCCGGTCTCGTATCCGAGCATGATGGCGCTGATCGGTAGGCCGTGCTGGTCGGCGAGTTCGAGTAACTCGGCAGCCGACGTGAACGACATACCGCCCTGCCGCGCCGCGGTATAGGCCGGAGGGGCGTCGGCCTCGGAGACGACGAACCCGCCGCCGATTGAGTAGGAAGTCTGCTGGTGCAGTAGGCAGCCATCGGCCCCGCCCGCGGCCAGCATCATGCCGTTGGGGTGGTAGCTCAATTGCATGCGCGGGTGCAGCGCGATGTCGTCCTCGCTGAGTACGATCGGGATCACCCCGCCGAGAATCAGCGGTGCGCCGGTGCGCAACTGCGTGAGCCGCGCGTCCTTTTCGTCGGTCTCAAGGGACTCGGGTCGATAGCCTTCGAGTCCGAGGAGGATGGCAGGCCCGGTGTCGTGTCCGGCGCTGGTGGCCGCAAGCGCACCGTACAGATCGATGCGAAGCGCGACAACCCGGCTGAGCACGCCGAGCGTAGCCAGGTCATCGGCGAAGCGGGCGGCGGCCCGCATCGGACCGACCGTGTGTGAGCTGGACGGCCCGATGCCGACAGAAAACAGGTCGAACACACTGACCGTCACCGGGTAGCGTCCTTCCCGCGCACCGCCACGGTTACCGAGTCGCTTGATGCGGGCACTTTCTCGGCCTCCCTACCGTGTGCCCGGGTACAACGGGAAGCGTCTGGCGAGGGCGGCGACGCGAACGGCCAACGGCTCCGGATCGGCCGCCGGGGCGGCAATCAGCGCCTCTGCGATAATGTCGGCTACTTCAGCGAAGTCGGATTCGGTGAAGCCACCGGCCGCGAGGGCGGGGGTGCCGAAGCGCAGCCCGGAGGAGATCATCGGGGGGCGCGGATCGAACGGGGCGGCGTTGCGATTGACGAT
>CAZPZQ010000581.1:0-1447 GCA_964590745.1 uncultured Mycobacterium sp.
CGCAGGCTCAAGTGATCGCTGCAACACCTGACCGAGAGGTGTCGGTGCTGTATGGGTCACGATATGGGGTTTCGCGGTAGTGGTGTTCATTTGGATGCCGAGTCGGCGGCGTTGGTGCGAGAGGAGTTCTGGAAGGTCTTAGCGTCCGGGCTATCACCCACGGCGGCCGCGACGGTGGTCGGGGTGTGTGGCGCGACGGGCCGAAAGTGGGCCAAGGCCGGGGGGTATCAGACCAACCCGAAGCACTGCGGCATCCGGTATGCGCAGCCGGTCAAAGAGGCGTTTTGGGCGGCGCTGCGCTCGGGGATGTCGCCGGCGCAGGCGGCCGCGGCTACGGGCGTGTCGGAAACCTCGGGCCGGTATTGGATCCAGCAGGCTGGCTACGTGCCGAGAACATGTGTTAGTGCTGGTCACGATGAAGATGGTGTGGTGTCGCGGTTGATGTCGTTTAGCGATCGCTGCCGCCTGGAGGAGCTGCTGGAGTCGGGGTTTTCGCAGGCTGCGGCGGCGCAATTGTTGGGCTGGCATCGCTCCACGATCAGCCGGGAGGTTCGTCGGGGAGCGACCGGCTCGGGTTATCGCGCCCGGGTTGGCCAAGATGCCGCCGACGTCGGCCGTGCTCGTCCCAAGGTGCGCAAGCTGGAGTCCAACCCGGCGCTGCTGGCCGAAGTTCTGGAAGGCTTAAAGCAGCGGTACAGTCCCGAGCAGATCGCGGGCCGGCTGCGCCTGGACTTCCCCGACGATCCGGAGATGTGGGTGTCCCACGAGACGATCTATCAAGCCCTCTACGTGCAGCCGCGCGGGGAGCTGGCCCGCCAGGTCAAGGCGGCACTACGCACCGGCCGCACTCGGCGCAAACCCCAGGGCCGCCAAGCACAGTCGGGCCGTGGCCAGATCAAGGACATGATCAACATCAGCGAACGTCCCGCCGAGGCCGATGACCGGGCAATCCCCGGTCATTGGGAGGGCGATTTGATTATCGGTAAAAACCAGGCCTCCCAAATCGGCACCCTGGTCGAGCGCACCACCGGGTTCGTGATGCTGCTGCACCTGCCCGACGACCGCACCGCCCCCACCGTCGCTGAAACGATGAGCACGAAAATCCCCGAGATCCCCGAGGTCCTGCGCCGCTCACTGACCTGGGATCAAGGCAGCGAGATGGCCAAACACGCCACGATCACCCAAGCCACCGGGCTACCGATCTACTTCTGCGACCCGCACAGCCCCTGGCAACGCGGCAGCAACGAAAACACCAACGGCCTACTGCGCCAATACTTCCCCAAAGGCACCGACCTGTCATTACACAGCGCCGCCGCCCTCGACAACGTCGCCGCCGAACTCAACGGCCGACCCCGCAAACGCTTCGGCTGGCGCACCCCCGCCGAAGAGTTCGACCGGCTACTCTCAGATCCGTCCACATTTGTTGCAACGACCACCTGAATTCACC
>CAZPZQ010000582.1:0-1444 GCA_964590745.1 uncultured Mycobacterium sp.
GAATGCCAAGGTATGCATGGACGGATACCGTTGTGGTCCAACACATTACCATCACCATGTAGGTGTTCTAGGCCAGGTTGGACATCCGTTCGGCCAGCGTATCGGCCCGGCCAGCGGCGACATGTTGATATCGCATGGCGGCGGTCGGGGTGGTGTGGCCCAGCCGGTCCATCACCTCGCGAGTGGTGCCGCCGGCCACCGCGGCCATGACACCGCCAAAGTGCCGCAGATCGTGAAAGTGCAAGTCCGGCTTACCGATTGCTTCGCGGGCGGTGACGAACGGCGTGCGGTAACGACCTTCGGTGTAGAACCCGCCGGTCACCGGGTCTTTGAACAACAAAGTGCTGGCGGCCTGCTTGACGTGCACGGCCAGGTGCGTTTGTAGGGCCGGGCGCAGGTGGGTTGGCACCGTCACTATCCGGTTGGACTCCGCGGTTTTCGGCGGCCCGCAAGTGTATTCGTGCTCCCGGTACACCACCGCCTTATCGACCCGCACTGTGGAGCCGTCGGCGGCGATGTCGCCGCGGGTCAGCGCGAACACCTCACCGCGGCGCAGCCCGCACCATCCGGCCAGCAGCACGCTCAGCCGCAGCTCGGGTGGCATCGCCTCGGCCAGCGCGGCCAACTCCGCGGCGGTCAACAACACCACTGACCGCCGGGTGCGCTTGACCTTGGTGCCGCCCTTGATCCGGGCCGGGGAGCGGTCGATCAGGCCATCGTCCACCGCGGTGTTGAGCACCGCGGTCAGCACGCCATACGCCCGGGCGTTGCGACTCTCGTAGTCGGTGCCCAGCCCGGAGAACCACGCCCGCACGTCGTCGGGGGTGATGGCGGTTAGCGCCATACGGCCGAGCACCGGCAGGATGTTTCGCCTCAAGTGATAGGTGTAGGTCTCGCGGGTGCGCCGGGAGATGCTGCGGTGCTCCAGCCAGCGGCCGGCGTAGTCGGCCAGTGTGGTGGTTTCGGCCTCGGCCTTGGCGGCCCGGTCGGCCGGTGCGGTCCAGGTGCCGGGGTGTCGCCGGTCGAGCTCGATGGTGTCCTGCTCGTTGTCCAACCAGGCGGCCCCGTGCTTCTGCACCGCGCGAAGTGCCATTAAGGCTGGTTCGAGTCCAGCCGGGGGAGCCAGCCACTGCGGATCGCTCGGCCGCTGGCAATCGCTTATCCGTAACCCCTGCTGTTTAAGCGAACGCTAGGGTATTTTGTCGATGCTTATTATCTCGGCAGGCGCCGTCACCCCCACCGCGTCATAGGGAAGGTTCCCGCAGATGGCTGGTCACCGCTGCACCAGGGCGGTTGGTTGGGCGGGGATTGCCGGCGCGGTTTGGGTGTTCGGGGTGGCGCCGGTGAGCGCTCCGGCGGCGCAGGCCGAGATCTTCGACGACATCGTCGATCAAGTCCTGGCGCCGTTCGTCGATACCGCGACAGGCAACCTGGACTGGGCTGC
>CAZPZQ010000583.1:0-1441 GCA_964590745.1 uncultured Mycobacterium sp.
CGATACCGGCGGTGGCGTAGGGGCGAAGGGCTTGCTGCATCGGCATCTCCCTTGAAAGCTCATCGTGGCCATCGATACAACGGTGTATGCATTTCGAACGTATATAAATCCAGACTGAGAGACAAGCAGCTTCCGTTTATTCTTCAACGGAATCGCGATGTCGCGGCCGGGCCGCACTGCTGCCCTCCGTTGTTGGAATACCGTTCTGGCCTGGATGTTCCGCTTGATCAGCGACTCCCGCGGTTAGCATAAACGTTTCTGTGTGGAAACTTACATGTAACGCTGCTAATTTCCTGTGAATTTTGCGTCCGCGTTAGCCAAACTCAATTCGGGCGTCGGCCCGATATCGCAGAATTCTCGTTCTGCGGCGCTCGTCGGGCGTTGCTCGTGATATGTGTCGTGGGTGCGGATCGGTGTGCAACTGGCGTATTCCGGCGGGTTCAAGCAAGCCGTCGACCAGGTCGTCGAGCTGGAGCGGGTCGGCATCGATATTGCCTTGGTGGCCGAGGCGTACTCGTTCGACGCGGTCAGCCAGTTGGGGTATCTGGCGGCTAAGACGCACCGCATCGAGCTGGGTTCGGGAATCTTACCGATCTATTTGCGCACCCCGTCACTGCTGGCGATGACCGCCGCCGGGTTGGACTATGTCTCCGACGGCCGGTTCCAGCTAGGCATCGGCACGTCCGGCCCGCAGGTAGTGGAGGGCTTCCATGGGGTGGCCTTTGACGCGCCGGTAGGCCGCACCCGCGAGGTCGTCGACATCTGCCGGCAAGTTTGGCGCCGCGAACGGGTGCGCTATAACGGCGAGTACTATCAGATCCCGCTGCCCGCCGATCGCGGCACGGGATTGGGCAAGGCACTCAAGCTCATCAACCACCCGGTGCGCGAACGGATTCCGATCTCCATCGCGGCGCTTGGACCGAAGAATGTCGAGCTCACCGCCGAGATCGCCGAAGGCTGGCAGCCGGTGTTCTTCTACCCCGAGAAAGCCGACGACACCTGGGGCGCCGCCCTGAAAGCCGGTCGGGCCAAACGTGATCCGAAACTCGGTCCACTGGATGTCATGGTGGGCGCGTCGTTGGCCATCGGCGACGACGTCGGCGAGCGGCTGGCTTGGGCCAAACCGCAGCTGGCGCTTTACCTTGGCGGCATGGGCGCCCGCGGCCGAAACTTCTATCACAACCTGGCCACCCGGTACGGGTTCGACGAGATAGCCGACCGAATCCAGGAGCTGTATCTGGCCGGCCGCCAGAACGAGGCCACCGCCGCGGTGCCGGATGAGCTGGTCCGCGCGGTGTCGCTGATCGGCCCGCGCGGGTACATCGCTGAACGAGTGGCCGCCTTCGCCGCGGCCGGGGTGACCACCCTGTTAGTCAATCCGGTGGTCGCCGAGCCGGCCGAGTACATCCGCTACGTCGAAGAGTTGCGCGGGCTGGCTAGT
>CAZPZQ010000584.1:0-1419 GCA_964590745.1 uncultured Mycobacterium sp.
GAACCACCGGAACCGCTTCGGCGGTCGGGGGATTGTCATAGGTCTGGGCGGCTGGTTGACGAATCCGCGGGTTAGCGAGCCGATCCGGCGACACCGTCGGAGAGCAGTTGGCGCGCCACCGCACCGCCGTCGAGCGACCGGGTGGTGCGGGCCACGATCCGCTACCGACCGTCAATGCGCCGTAACCGGAAGTAGTTGGCGCCGCAGCGGGCAACCGCGAACCGGCCGTCGCGGTGCACCAGCAGGGCTGATTCGCATACCCCAACCGCGTCGTCGCCGGTGACCGTGACCACGGCCGGACCCAGAAAATGGGCGCTGCCGCGCCGCACCAATTCCTGGCGGGCCGTAGGACGCCAGCATCCGCTCGATGGCACGCTCGTCTTCAATCCGTTGCGGCCGCTGCTCGAGCTCAGCCAGCCGGTCGTCGCCGGTCGAAGTCACGGCTCCGCCACGACCTTGAGCCCGGCTCGATAGCGGGCAGCCAAGTCCTGATAGAACTTCGGGTTGATTTTCACCCACATTTCCGCGCCGGTGCCGGCGACTGGGCCCTTCACCTTGGCGGGTGTGCCGGTGACCAGGACGCCGTCCGGGATCTTGGTGCCGGCCAGCACCAGGGCCCCGGCCGCGACCAGGCTGCCGGCCCCGATCACCGCACCGTCCAGCACCGTAGCGTGGTTGGCGATCAGCGCCTCCGCCCCGATATGCGCCCCGTGGATGAGGCACATGTGGGCGACCGTCGCACCCGGTCCGATGTCGACCGGTACGCCGGGCGGCACGTGCAGCACCGATCCGTCCTGCACATTGGCACCTTCACGCACGATGATCGGTGCGTCATCTGCGCGCAACACCGTGTTGAACCACACCGAGGCACCCGCTTCGACGGTGACGTCACCGATCAAGGTGGCCGTCGGCGCGACAAATGCGGTCGGGTCCACCGTCGGGGATCGGCCTTCAAAGGAAAATAGCTGCATCGTTCAGATATACCCCAAGCCCGTCATCCGGTAGAAGACCAGGCATTATTGCGCAAGCCCGACGCAAAACTGTAACGTGTTCTAATTAGCAGCAACGGGTTGGAGGCCATACGTGAGCACTGACAGCGCCGACACCGGCGTCCGCGAGATCGACACCGGCACACTGCCCGACAGGTATGCACGAGGTTGGCACTGCCTCGGGCCGGTGCAAGACTTTCTGGACGGCAAGCCACACGCGATCCACGCATTCGGCATGAAACTGGTGGTGTTCGGCGACTCGCACGGCGATCTGCACGTCCTGGACGCCTACTGCCGGCACATGGGTGGCGACCTGAGCAAGGGCAGCATCAAGGGCGACGAGGTGGCCTGCCCGTTCCACGACTGGCGGTGGGGCGGCGACGGCAATTGCAAGCTGGTGCCCTACTCCAAGCGGACGCCGCGGATGGCA
>CAZPZQ010000585.1:0-1419 GCA_964590745.1 uncultured Mycobacterium sp.
CCGCAGATCATTCTGTGTGACGAGCCGGACTCCGGCCTGGATCCGGTGCGGACCGCCTACCTGAGCCAACTGCTCATCGACATCAACGCCCAGATCGACGCCACCCTGCTCATCGTCACGCACAACATCAACATTGCCCGCACCGTGCCGGACAACATGGGTATGCTGTTCCGTCGCAAGCTGGTCATGTTCGGTCCCCGCGAAGTGCTGTTGACCAGCGACGAACCCGTCGTGCGGCAGTTCCTGAACGGGCGCCGCGTCGGTCCGATCGGTATGTCCGAGGAAAAGGACCAGGCCACCATGGCCGAGGAGCAGGCGATGATGGAGGCCGGCCACCATTCCGGCGGAGCCGACGAGGTCACCGGGGTGCCGCCGCAGATCACCGCCACCCCGGGGATGCCGGAACGCAAAGCCGTCGGGCGGCGCCAGGCCCGGGTCCGGTCGATCCTCAACACGCTGCCGGCGAAGGCTCAGTCGGTGATCCGCGACGAGCTGGAAGGCAGGGGCAGATACGCCGGACACGAGTTCCCGGACGAGGAGATGGCCACCGGGTCGATTCCCGCGCAACCGGGGTAGGCCGCACGGGCGGCGTTCCGGCGCGTCACCTCTTGACGGACGGGCGTAAACGGGTCAATCTGTTGGACAGTAGCTGTGCAGGGATCTGATCAACGCGCCAGCCAGCGCCGATACGCCCCCGGAGCACGGTGGTTGATGAATGCGCTGTCCTGCGCTATCGTTGGACGTTGCGCTGGCTGCCCCCTGCCCACCTCACCCGCATCCGACACCGTGGTACCAGCCTGAGCTGTCAAATTTCGTGCTCAGTGCGGAAGTGGTTTCGCTGCGCGTGAGATCCCGGACAGTCCGCCAGCCGAACCGACGCAGATAGATAAGCAGCGAACGGGTCTTGTGATACTGACCCGCTGGCCGCATGAGGTGCTGGAAGGATGCATCTTGGCAGTCTCTCGCCAGAGCAAAAAGAACCCAGGTACTAGCCGCAAAGATTTCCCGCAGAGTTCGCCCTACAGTTCCGTGCCCGGAGCCCCCAACCGAATCTCGTTCGCCAAGCTGCGCGAACCGCTCGACGTCCCGAACTTGCTGGACGTGCAGATCGACTCGTTCGAGTGGCTGATCGGGGCGCCACACTGGCGGGAGAAGGTGGCCAAAGCCACCGGGGTGGAGCCGGAAGGCGGCCTGGAGAAGGTGCTCAGTGAGCTGTCGCCGATCGAGGACTTCTCCGAGTCGATGTCGCTGTCGTTCTCCGACCCGCGGTTCGATGACGTCAAGGCGCCGGTTGACGAGTGCCGGGACAAGGACATGACCTACGCGGCGCCGCTGTTCGTCACCGCGGAGTTCATCAACAACAACACCGGTGAGATCAAGAGCCAGACGGTGTTCATGGGCGACTTCCCGCTCATGACC
>CAZPZQ010000586.1:0-1398 GCA_964590745.1 uncultured Mycobacterium sp.
GGCTGCCGGTGCGCTACACGTTCAACAACCGCTACTTCAACGACACCTACGAGGGATTGCCGGTCGACGGGTACACCGCCTGGCTGCAGAACATGGCCGCCAACGACCGAATCGACGTGCGGTGCGACACCGACTGGTTCGACGTGCGCGACCGGCTGCGGGCCGCCAGCCCGGACGCCCCAGTCGTCTACACCGGGCCACTGGACCGCTACTTCGACTATGCCGAGGGCCGACTAGGTTGGCGCACATTGGATTTCGAGGTGGAAGTGGTGGAAACCGGGGACTTTCAGGGCACCGCGGTGATGAACTACAACGATCTCGAGGTGCCCTATACCCGGATTCACGAGTTCCGCCACTTTCATCCCGAACGCGACTACCCGACCGACAAGACGGTGATCATGCGGGAGTACTCGCGGTTCGCCGACGCCGACGACGAGCCGTACTATCCGATCAACACCGAAGCCGACCGGGCCTTGCTGGCCGCCTACCGAGCGCGAGCCAAAGCCGAAACGGCGTCGGCCAAGGTGTTGTTCGGCGGACGGCTGGGCACCTACCAGTATCTGGACATGCATATGGCCATCGCCAGTGCGCTGAGCATGTACGACAACATCCTGGTGCCGCACTTCTCCGACGGTGTGCCACTACCCGCGAACAACCGAGAAGGCAGCCGCGCATGAATCACCCGCAATCCAAGGCCGTCAGCCGACTGGCCCGCGTCATCCTGCCGCGCCACGGCGAACCGCTGGACGTGCGCAAGCTCTACATCGAGGAGTCGACGACCAACAGCCGCCGCGCGCACCCGGCCACCCGTACCAGCCTGGAGATCGGCCCGGAGTCGGAGGTGTCGTTCGCGACCTACTTCAACGCCTTCCCGGCCGCGTACTGGCGCCGCTGGTCGACGGTGGAGTCGGTGGTGCTGCGGGTGGAGCTGACCGGATCGGCGCGGATCGACGTGTACCGGTCCAAGGCCACCGGCGCCCGCATCGCGGTGGACGGTCGGGCGGTGAGCGGCGATCCGACCGGCGAGCCGGCGGTCGCCGAGTTCGAGATCGGCCTGGAACCGTTCGAAGACGGCGGCTGGATCTGGTTCGACATCACCAGCCAAACCGCCGTCACGCTGCACAGCGCCGGCTGGTATGCACCCACCCCGGCGCCCGGCAAGGCCAACATCGCGGTCGGCATTCCCACCTTCAACCGGCCGGACGACTGCGTCAACGCGTTGACCGCGCTCACCTCGGACCCCTTGGTGGACGAGGTGATCGCCGCGGCGATCGTGCCCGATCAGGGCACCCGCAAGGTGCGTGCGCATCCCGGTTTCGAAGCGGCTGCCGCCCGACTGGGCAACCGGCTGTCGATCCACAACCAGCCCAACCTCGGCGGGTCCGGCGGCTACAGCCG
>CAZPZQ010000587.1:0-1398 GCA_964590745.1 uncultured Mycobacterium sp.
TGCGCCGTCGCTCAAGCCGGCCGGTCCGTCGGGGCTGCTGGGCGCCCTGATGGCCGAGGTCCGCAGCGAATTCCGCAGCGATGTACTGGAATTCGGGGCTGAGGATCCAGTGTTTGGTGGAACCGAATGTCAGGTCGAGGGGTGCGGGCGAACCGCCCGCGGACTCGGCATGTGTGAAGGACATCGGCAACGATGGCACGACGAAGGATGCCCGCCGGTAGAGCGGTTTGCCGTGTCGACCGATCCACGGTGGCGGCGCCGACAACCCAACCAGCGCTGCCGGGCGCCGGGCTGCGGTTACGGCTCTGCCCGTGGCGGCATGTGCGGGCTACACGCACAACGATGGGAACGTGCCGGGCGGCCCGATCTGGCGGGATGGCTGGCCGAACCCCAGCCGTTCAAGAAGCCAGCAGCCGGGGTGACGTGCCGAATCCCGCACTGCGAGCTCTGGCCGCAGGGCACGTCTGTGTTCTGTCTAACCCACACCAACACCTGGAAGGTCAACGGCAGACCCGACATCGACGGGTTCGCCGACGGCTTCGCCACCGAAACTCCGCTGGCCAGCGAACAGATCCGGCTTGAGCGGCTGGGCCGGCAGCTGAAGCTGGAACTGCAATACGTGCTGCAACGCCGCCACGACGACCGGCAAGGCAAGCTCACCTGCGACGTGGTCATGCGCGTGGTGAAGGCACTGGCCGCCGCAGACGTGGACTCGATGCTTGACCACGACGAGGACACCTGGCACGACTGCGCTCGGTTGATGATCAGCGATAGTCGCTCCCGTGGGTTCCTCAGCTACGCCTCCCGGGTGATCGCAGACCTGGCCGAGGCTGGTGGCTGGGAAGCCGAATACCCGCGCGATGTCTGGCGGATGCGCCGGCTCGGCTACGACGGAAACCGCACCATACGGTTCGCCGATATTCCGCAGCCATGGCTGCGCGATCTGGCCAAGCGGTGGGTCCGGTGGCGGCTATCGACCGGACTCGGCCTGGAAGCCGGCGGCGGCAGGCCGGTCGTTGCGCTTACCCGCTTCGCCGGCTTCCTCGCCGACATCGGCGTCGAGAGCATCGACCGGATCGACAGGCCGGTACTGGAACGCTATCTGGCTGACTTGCGCGGCGAGGCCATCGGTGCCCAACGCCGCGGAACCCACGTCGGGCTGCTCAACCGGTTCTTCGCCGCCGTCCGTCAACACCGTTGGAACACCGATCTTCCCGCAGACGCGATGTTCTTCACCGAGGACTACCCGAAACGCGACGAACGGCTGCCCCGTGCACTGGCCGAGCACGTCATGGCCCAGCTTGAAGATCCCGACAATCTTGCCCGATTCGGCGACCCTGCCCACCGGTTGATCACGATCATCTTGATGCGGTGCGGGCTGCGGGTCACCGATGCGCT
>CAZPZQ010000588.1:0-1391 GCA_964590745.1 uncultured Mycobacterium sp.
CGGTGGACAGGTCCATGATGGTGTCCGCACCCCACCGGGTGGCCCACACCATCTTGTCGACTTCTTCGGCGATCGAGCTGGTGACCGCGCTGTTGCCGATATTGGCGTTGACTTTCACTTTGAACGCTTTGCCGATGATCATCGGCTCCAGCTCGGGGTGGTTGTGGTTGGCCGGGATGATCGCCCGGCCGGCGGCCACCTCGTCGCGGACCAGCTCGGCGGGCATGTCCTCGCGGGCGGCGATGAAGGCCATCTCCGCGGTGATCTCGCCGGCCCGGGCGCGCTGCAGCTGAGTGCCGCGGTCGCGGACGACACCCGGGCGGGGCGGTAGCCCCCGATTCAAGTCGATGGTGGCGGTGTCGTCGGTGTACGGTCCGGAGGTGTCGTAGAGGTCGAGGTGTTCGCCGGTGGTCAGGTTGACCCGGCGGAACGGCACCTTTAAGCCAGGAACAGCGCCGGGGACGGCATCGAGGTCGCGGTAGACCTTGGTGCTGTAGGGGATTGGCCCGGTGGTGACGTTGGCTTCGATGTTTGGGATGTTTGTCCTGGAGGCTAAATCAGTCATTTCTCATCTCCCTACGCCGGCATTACCCGGTCAGGTTCGGACGGTCGACGGCTACCGCCGTCCTCTCAGCGCACTGGCTGCGCTCCCGCGTTGTTGGATTGTTGTTTCACCCGGCTTAGCTGGGCTGGTGCCCACGCTAGCGCAGGGCAGTGGCGTTGTGGAGAGGTAACGCTGCTGTCGTGTTCCGATCAATATTTGCTCGATATGTGCTGTGAGTACTCCGCTAAAAGCGACTGTCTGACATCCGCCAAGGTGGAGAAGTGTTGGTGTACAAGTAAGCACAGCGTTACATCAATAAGTGTGTGTTTTCTATTGACGCATGGCTCGCCTCTTGATGCCCGGCCTCATCAGCAAGGCAGGAGCGGGCCAGGACCGACGAGTCCAGGCATGCGATCACAGCCGTTCGCGTTCCTGGTCGAGTAACCGATCGACTCGCGGCCCGACGCCGCGAGTGGCTTCGATGACTCGCCGTCGTCACCGACACCGGCCGACTCGCCTGGACCAACGGCACCGACCCACCCCAAATCAACCACGCCCACCGCCCCGAAGAACTCCTCCGCGGCGCCCCCACCCACCAGCACCGCAGCCGTAATCAACCGTGACCTGGGCAGATAGCTCTTGCCCGAGACGCCGGTGTGCAATTTTTCACACCCGGCGTTTCGAATTGACCCGGGCGTCATCCTGGTGCACTATGGACGACGCAAGCACCTCGTTAGGTGAGGCGTCTGCACGGATATAGGCCACTGACCCCGAACGTCGAGAGACGCCCCCGGTCAGGACAGCTCCTCCCGGCTTAAGGGTTGAGCCCAAGTGGCTTCCGGTTCTC
>CAZPZQ010000589.1:0-1388 GCA_964590745.1 uncultured Mycobacterium sp.
CTAGCCGAGATGCAGCAGCGATGCTCAGTCGGCATGTCGCATGCTCCTCCTCCATCAGGTGGTGGGTAGTCGGTCTTCGGTGACCGGGTGAGCTGTCGACGACAGTGTCGGCAGGGCTGGTGCGGCTCAGAACAACGTCGGCACGACGTCGTTGAGCGCCTCGGACGCCATCCCGCCCGACTGGCCGCTGGTGTCGGCAAGGTAGGTCAAGGCGTCGGTGATGTCGCCGAACATCGATGCGGGGTTCGCGAGAGCATGGGTGACGTCGTCGAACACCGATCCGGGGAACTGCAGCAGTGTCGCTGAGACGTGTTGTATCCCGGCCTCAACGGCGTTCTGGATCGTTGTCGGGTCACCACCGAGAATGGCATCCCAAATGTGCCAGAGCGCCGTTTGTGGGGCGACGGTCAGATTGCGGACGTCGACCAGAAGCGACGTCAGCAATCCCGGATCTTGGGGCACATCGTGTCCGTCCCAACTGACCAGCATCCAGCCGTCTTCGGGGTTGCCCTTGATTTCGACGATGCCGGTGGGCGGCAAAATGCCGTGCTCGTCCGGATCAATCAACGATTGAATACCGCGGACCAAAAAGAATGGAAAATCGGGGTTTTTGACGTTGGACTCCACCCAGACCGCCACCGAGCCTTCATTGTTGAACGCGACATCGGTGATGTTGCCGGTGTCGCTGATGACCGGGTGATCGATAGCGTAGGAGTACATCGTATTGACGGCGTCGGTGAACTTTTCGTTGAATATGACGCCGTTGGGGTCCTGGCCAGAGCCCGGCATCGCCACCAATGGGAATCCCGCCGCCCACAACAGCACGTGCAGTTGGCTCAGGATGCCGCCGAAACTGGTCAGTGGTTTGAGTCCGTAGATGCCGAAGTCAATCTCGTTGATCCCGGGCAGGATCTGCACTTGGTCGCCCATATGCTCCAGGTCAGCGAATGGTGCTGCGGTTTCCTGGTCTCTGATGCCCTGCCCGGAGAAGATTCCGGCGATTGGGCCGAACTTGTTGAAGAGAAACTGCCCGACGTCACGAGCCTGCTGCTCACCGAGGTCGCTGAGCGGCGGTCCCGGGTATGGCGGGGAGGGAATTTGCAGCTGGTTGAACGGCGGCATCCTTTCGCCGTGCCGCAAGATGTCGATCACGACGTCTGTGGGCTCCTGGTCAGCGGCGAGTTGAATGCCGGATATCCAGACGCCGGGTGGCGATGCTGCGATCGGGGCGACGGCGATGACGTGGGCACCGACCAGGGCGACACCGGCCGTAACGAAGCAGTGCTGCTCGACCGGCATGCCTTACACCCCTTAGATACGAAGTACTTCGGAGTTCAAATGAACGTAAGAGTCAGTCAATGACGATGTCAAGGGTGGCTTCCGATGGC
>CAZPZQ010000590.1:0-1380 GCA_964590745.1 uncultured Mycobacterium sp.
CTCAGGCGGCTTCGGGGTCGTTGGGGGGTGATTTGGCGGGTTTGTGGTGGGTGTTGATGCGGGGTTTGCGGTGTCGGTCTATGGATTTGGGGGGGTACCAGACGGTTCGGCCCAAGGTGAGTTGGTCGTAGCGGCGGCGGGCGCGCCATTGGTTTTCGGCTTCGCCGGCGTGTTTGTGGTTTTGTTGGCAGATCAGGGTGAGCCGGTCGATGTCGGTGGTGCCGCCGAGGTTCCATTCCAGCAGGTGGTGGGCCTCGCAGTGGTAGGCGGGCTGGTCGCAGTCGGGTACGCTGCAGCCGCCGTCGACGGCGTGCAACACGATGCGCTGGTCGGGCGAGGCCAGTCGTTGGGAGCGGCCCAAAAAGATTTCCCGGCCGCAGTGTTCGTCGTAGATGTAGAGGTAGTGATGAGCGTGGGCGGCCATCCGCAACGCCACCTCGACCGGCACGCTGGATCCGCCGCCGGTGACCGCCACGCCGGCGGCGGCTTCGAGTTGTTGCAGGCTCATCGTCACGATCGCGGTGACCGGCAGGCCGCGGTGTTGGCCAAGCTCGCCGGAGGCCAGCAGCATGCGCCAGCCGGTCTTGACCGCGTCGTGGTTGCGTTGGGCGGTGGTGCGGGTGTCGCCGGCGGCGGCGGCCGGGTCGGGATTGCCATCGGCGACCGGGATGGGGTCGGCGGCGTTGCACATGCCCGGGCGGGCGGCCTTGGCCAGCAGCGCCTCGAGGTAGGCGCGGGCTTCGGGGTCCAGGCAAAACCGGCCGCGGCTCATCCCGTCGGCGTCTTGGGGGCCCAAGGTGAAACCGCGCCGGGCGGCGCGGCGGTGCTCGCGGGTGATCGGATCGTCGCGTAGTGCGTCATAGCCGGCCAGCAGCTTGGCCGCCTCGCGGCGCAGCACTTCGGGACGCTCGCCAACCGCCACCGTGGCCAACTCCACGTCGAAGAACTCCCGGTCGGCCGCCGACGCGCTGGCCGGCAGCTGGGCCAGCGTGTGGCGGATGATGCGCACCGCCTCAGCACCGATCAGCCCCGCGCGCAGCGCCGCGCCGGTATGCGCCAACGGCGGGGTGTCGCCGGCCAGTTCGGCCGCCGCCGCGATCCGCGACCCGGCGTCGGCGCCGGAGATGTTCAACGCCTGAGCCAGCGCGTCGCGCAGCCGGGGCCGATGCGCGGTGCCGTCGGCGCCGTCGACGGCCCGCAACAGATCCAACCCCACCGCCTGAAGCCGCCGCACCACCGACTCCAGGCGAGCCAACGCGTCGAGCACCTCCTCGGTCGACCCGGCATCCAACGGGGCCGCCGCCACCTCGGCCAGCACCGACTCCAGCACCGCCACCTGTCTATCGAACATACATTCGATACTAACCACACCCCCCGACA
>CAZPZQ010000591.1:0-1374 GCA_964590745.1 uncultured Mycobacterium sp.
TCGCTGTAGGCATTGCCGATCCCGGCGATCACTTTCTGGTCGGTGATGACGGTCTTGATCCGGCCGGTATTGCCCGCCAACATCGCAGCCAGGTCGTCAACGGTCACGGCCAGCGCATCGGGTCCGAGCGCGGCGATGCCGGGCACCTTCGCCGCGTCGTCGACCAGCCACACCGCCAGGCGCTTCTGGGTGCCGGCCTCGGTGAGGTCGAACCCCAACCCAGCGCCGCCCAGGTGGACCCGCAGCGCGATCGGCCCCTTGCCCGGCCGCGGTGGCGCCGCGGTCAGACTGTCCGACCAGCGCAGCCACCCAGCCCGGGACAGATGTGCGATCAACAACAGCCCACCCACCCCCAGCCCCAGGTATTTGCCCCACCGGTGCCCGGCGGTCACGGTCTGGCCGTGCAGCACCGTGATCGGCGGGTCGAATGTCTTGAGGACCGAAAATGCGACGACGTCGACGCGCTGCACCGTCAGTCCGACCGCGTGCCGGCGCAGGTGGTCGGCCAGCGCTTCCACTTCGGGCAGCTCAGGCACGGGTAATACGCCGAGCGTCCCGCAGGATCAGCGAGAGTACCCAGCTCACCACCGACAACACGATCGCCGCCCAGATGGCGTCCCACCAGAAGTGGTCGATGTCGAGGCCCCAGTGGGTGGTGTGGCGGGTGATCCAGGCGGTGATCCACAGCATCAACGCGTTGATCACGATATGGAACAGGCCGAGGGTGAGGATGTAGAGCGGAATCGATAAGATCTGCACCACCGGTTTGATGAACGCGTTGACCAACCCGAAGATCACCGCAACGACGAAGATGATGCCCACCTGCTGCATCGTGGTGTTGCCGCCGACAAAACGCAGCCCCGGCACGATCAGTGTGACGACCCACAGGGCGAACCCGGTAAGCGCGGCACGCAGCACAAAAGGCCCCATAGCATGAAATCCTGCCACGAGCGGTTCGGTCAACACCACCGCGCGGACCGCGAGTATCCGGTACCGTGGGTATTGACAACTTGTGTTTGTCATTCTTACTTTTTGACGACACTACGCTGACGAAAGGAACCCACGCGATGTCCACTGCGGTGCGGCGACCAAGCGGCCCTAGTCGGGAGGAGTTCGCCGACCGGTTGCTGAAGGGCTCGGTCAAGAAGTCCTACGCACCGGTCGTCGATATCGACTGGGACGCTGCATTAGACCCGGACAAGTTCTTTCTGCCGCCGCGGATGTGCACCCTGTACGGCACGGCACTGTGGGAGTCCATGACCCGGGCACAGCAGATTGAGCTGTCCCGCCAGGAATTGGTCAATGTGTTGTCGGCCGGCATCTGGTTCGAGAACATCCTCAACCAGGCGCTGCTGCGCGACATGATGCACCAGA
>CAZPZQ010000592.1:0-1362 GCA_964590745.1 uncultured Mycobacterium sp.
CCAGTCCCCCGCGCGGCACCCCCGGCTAGCGCGGGGTGGCACCCCGCGGACGACGCCGACGTCGGGGTGCCGGCGGCGGGCCGGGCCGCACCGCGATCCACCGATAGCCGGCCGGCAGCCGCGGCGCCGGGCGCGGCGGCCCACTCGCCGCGGCGGGCGCGGTGACTGAACGCTGGCTCCACTGCAGCTCAGCCTCCTGAGCATCGGTCAGCGGCGGCCAGAGCGCACCATTGCAGCGCGGGCACCATGCCCGCCGCCGATCGCGCACATTCCACCGGGTGCCGCACCGAGAGCACACCTGGATCACCGCACCAGCGTAGCGAGCGGGTCCTCGGACGCGATCCGGTTCGGCCCGGCGACAGCTACCAATCGGTAATCCACAGTTTCCACAGGCTTATCCACAAGCCGCCACCGTTGGACGATGCTGTGTGCGCACGGTTTGCCGGTGCGGCACCGCCCCGGCTGTGGATAACAAGACGCCACCGGGCGGCCACGATTAACAGCTTCGCCGGGCGCCGAGCGAAATCTCTTGCCGCGCTAACCAAAAAATGCGGACCACCCGGGCAGCCCACCGTCGATCTGTCCGGTCAGTTTTCCGTCGCGGCACCCGACACGCTATGATCGCGCTCACAACCAGGCTGTGACACATCTCACCGGGAGCGATACGTGCGGGTCGAGGCGACGCGATGACAATGCAACCGATCGGGCCGCGGCCCGCCACGTCGTCGCCGTACTGGCCCACCGAGTCGTCGACGTGCAACCGGGCCTACCTGCTGGCCGGTGTCCGCGCCGCGGTGATCGCGCTGGCATTGCTGGCAGTGCTGGTCTTCATCGTCTTGCTCTGACATCTTGCTTCGACCGTGCGCGCTGCGTTCTTGCGGTCCACCCGGCGATGGCGCAATGTTGACTAGGCTGTCTCATCGGGGTGGCAACGGTGCTGCCGGTGGGAATGCAGGTGGGTCTGCCGGTGAGTAATGCACCGAATGCGGCGCGACAACATGACAGGAAGGAACCTCGTGGCTGAATACACTTTGCCGGACCTGGACTGGGACTACGGTGCCCTGGAGCCGCACATCTCCGGCCAGATCAACGAGTTGCATCACAGCAAGCACCACGCCGCCTACGTGAAAGGCGCCAACAGTGCCTTGGCCAAGCTGGACGAGGCACGCAGCAAGGACGACCACGCCGAGATCTTCCTCAACGAGAAGAACCTGGCCTTCCACCTCGGCGGCCACGTCAACCACACGATCTGGTGGAAGAACCTGTCGCCCAGCGGCGGTGACAAACCCACCGGAGATCTGGCCGCTGCCATCGACGACGCGTTCGGGTCGTTCGACAAGTTCCGCGCGCAGTTCACCGCGG
>CAZPZQ010000593.1:0-1348 GCA_964590745.1 uncultured Mycobacterium sp.
CGGTCTTGTTCTTGAACTTGTGGATGCGGATCTTGGGGCCCTTGATGTGCTCGAGGACCTCACCGGTGACGGCGACCTTCGCCAGCTGGGCGGCATCGGTGGTGACCGTCGCGCCATCCACCACCAGCGCAACCGGGAGCGACACCGACGCACCGGGCTCGGAATCGAGTTTCTCGACCTTGACCACATCCCCGACGGCGACCTTGTACTGCTTGCCGCCGGTTTTGACGATTGCGTACGTCGCCATCGTTGCGTCTACCTCTGCTTCGTTCGGCGCGCGCGCAATGACCCGGTGCGCGCGGTGGTGTGGGGTTGCGCCGACCGGAGGGGCCTGGCGACAACTGCTCCAGGGTACGTGACCAGCGACGACGGGGTCAAACCAGCTCAGCGGTGCTGGTGTCTGGGCGGACCGGCGGGCCGGACGGCTGCACGACGCCGCCGAGGAAGCGCCGAAGCCGAGGCCGCGCCGGCCTGGTCGGCTGCCTCGGCCTCCTCGGCCGCCTCGGCTTCCTCTGAGTTTCTCGAGTCCGCGAAGCCCTCGGCGTCGTCGTCGGGGTCATCGATGACGTCGAGATCATCGTCGAAGTCCTCGTCGTCGAGGTCCACCTCGACATCGTCTTCGTCGTCGTCTTCGTCGTCTTCGTCGTCTGCGTCGTCGGTCTCGGGGTAGTCGTCATCGTCGACATCAGCCGCCTGCCGCTCCGCCGTTGCACCGGTTGCCTGCTCGTCGACTCGTTCGGCCGGCTGCTCATCGGTGTCCTCGGCGCTGGTGTCGGCGGCCGGTTCGGTACCCGACTCATCGTCGTCGTGACGCTCGCTGGCTGCCGCCATCGCCTTGAACATCGGATGCTCGCCAGGCGGGTGCGCGGGGACTTTGGCCACCGGGGGTTCTTCAGCCTTGCCCTTCTTTGGCCGTTTGCCGCGCCGGTTCCCCGATTCGGACTTGCGCCCCGGCGTGGAAGAGTCCACCGGATCGGCATGCAGCATCACGCCGCGGCCCGCGCACTGCGGACACGGTGTGGAGAACGCGTCGAGGAGCCCGGTACCCAGCCGCTTGCGGGTCAACTGCACCAACCCCAACGAGGTCACTTCGGATACCTGATGGCGAGTACGGTCGCGGGCCAGCGCTTCAGTCAGCCTGCGCAACACCAAATCCCGGTTGGATTCCAACACCATGTCGATGAAGTCGATGACGATGATGCCGCCGATGTCGCGCAGCCGAAGTTGGCGCACGATTTCCTCGGCCGCCTCCAGGTTGTTCTTGGTGACCGTTTCTTCGAGGTTGCCGCCGGAACCGGTGAACTTGCCGGTGTTGACGTCGATCACGGTCATCGCTTCGGTCCGGTCG
>CAZPZQ010000594.1:0-1334 GCA_964590745.1 uncultured Mycobacterium sp.
ATCCACCGCCTCGCCCAAGCCGAAATCAGCCCGCACCGGCGGCGCAGTGGCCAGCAGCGCCACCCCAAACGTCGCAGACACCCCGGTGGGGGTACCGATCCCCCTCAACGACAACAAACCGTTGCCGCCTGCGCCGTTGGCGGCGTCGGTGCTGTCGCCGTTGTCGGCGCCGGTCCCGCCGGGCTCGGCGGCGCCGGGATCACCGCCGTCACCGCCACGGCCGCCATCTCCCCTCTGTATGTCAAATTTGGTGCCGGTACACCGCCAACCTCCCCGTAACACCAGCTACCCTTTGCGCTCACCTGTGCGCCCGGCATGGCTGCGGAGTCGCGTTGTCATGAAAATGCTGAACGGACGATGTGATTGCGCTAGTTTAGTACCCGCTAGAAGGGCACCGAATTACTTTTCACGAACACATGCAGCAGGTTCTGTTAAGGAATATGGCTCGTCCTTGGGGCCGCACTGGGCAAAACCGGCGCTCGCGAGACGTTCGGGCTAAGGCGCGCTGGCGTGACCGGGTGACAGGTGCTGGCACGGCGGTGGGTGCATTTCTGACATTCGGGATGGGGCCGTTGGTGAGCGCACCACCGGCGCGGGCGGATTTTTTCGAATTTGATTGGCTCGCTGATCTCGTGGATCTGGGCATCGCTGCGGCGCCGGGGCTAGATTCTGACGGGCTTGTCCTCGGCGCGTTGGCTGACCCGTCGACCTGGGTCGAGCAGTTCTTCGGTCTGAGCGGTTTCGGGGTACCCGCGGCGCTCGCGGTTGCGGAGCCGTCCGCTTTGGGTGATCCGGTGGGCCTTACCGCCCTGTTTGACCAGTGGGTCTATACGCCTATTCATACCGGCATCGAGGATTGGATTCATAGCCCGCTGGGTGAGCAGGTCGACGGCTTCATCAATCAGCTGGCCGGGGTGTATCTGATCGGTGACGGTGCTGCCGGAACAGCAGCCCACCCCGATGGTGGTGCTGCCGGCTTGTTGTTCGGTGACGGTGGGAACGGCTATGGCTACAGCGGCAGCGGTGGGGACGCCGGGTGGCTATTCGGCGATGGTGGTGATGCCGGCAGTGCCGTCGACGGCGGCTCCGGCGCCGTCACCTCTTTTGCAGCAGCCCCAACCCCACCCTCAACTGACGGTCCGCCAGGTGTAGGCGGCAATTCTGCGTTGTTGTTCGGTAACGGTGGTCGTGGCGCCGACGGCGGTGACGGCGCTGACGGCGGTGCTGGCGGTGCGGGCGGGTTTTTCTTCGGTGTCGGCGGTGCTGGCGGCACCGGGGGTGCCGGCGTCGCCTGTACCGCAATGCAACCAGCCGGCGGTTCCGGCCGCGCCGGC
>CAZPZQ010000595.1:0-1327 GCA_964590745.1 uncultured Mycobacterium sp.
GCCCGGCTGCCCGCCGCGACCGGAGATGCGGCTGTACTCAATCCTCAAGCTGCACGACAAGATCCAAGAGCTGCCGCTGGGTGTCAACCGGGTGGCGGCGATCGCTGCGGCCGAGGAGGCAGGTCTGGCCGCCCCGTCCACCTGGCAGATGAAGGGGTTGCTGCGGTGAATCGGCCGGGTGACGGCAGCCAAGCCGGCGATGCCCCCGACCCCGCCGGCGCCGGCGAGGTGATCGGGGTTCGCCGGGGCGCCTTCGGCGCTAAGGGCAGCGGCGACACGTCCGGGTATGGCGGGCTGGTGCAGGAGGTGGCCTTCCCGGCGCCCAGCCCACCGCCATACGGCGGATATTTCGACGAGGTGGTCGACGGTCTCACCGCGGCGCTGGCACGCAACGGCATCGAATTCACCGATGCAGTCGAGAGAGTCGTGGTCTTTCGTGGCCAACTGAACCTCTACGTCCGCCGCGAGCACCTGCCGACGGTCGCCCAGCTGTTGCGTGACGAGCCGGAGCTGCGGTTCGAACTGAGCCTGGGCGTGAGCGGTGTGCACTATCCCGACGACGCCGGCCGTGAACTGCACGCGGTGTACCCGTTGAAGTCGATCACCCACAACCGTCGCATCCGCTTGGAAGTCGCTGTGCCAGATGCTGATCCGCACATTCCGTCACTGTTTGAGATATATCCGACCACCGACTGGCACGAGCGGGAAACATATGACTTCTTCGGGATCATCTTCGACGGCCACCCGTCGCTGACACGTATCGAGATGCCCGACGACTGGCATGGCCACCCGCAGCGCAAAGATTACCCACTCGGCGGTGTCCCGGTCGAATACAAGGGCGCGCACATCGAGCCGCCCGACGAGCGGAGGGCATACAACTGATGAGCACGGGCGGTGCCCCGTCGACGGTCCTCAACGTCGGCGGGCAGGAATGGGAGCAGGTCGTCGAGACCGCCAAATCAGCGGATCCGGGCGAACGCATCGTCGTCAACATGGGGCCCCAGCACCCGTCGACGCACGGTGTGCTGCGTTTGATCCTCGAACTGGACGGCGAAACGGTCACCGAAGCCCGCTGCGGAGTCGGCTATCTGCACACCGGCATCGAGAAGAACCTCGAATTCCGCTACTGGACACAAGGTGTCACGTTCGTGACCCGGATGGACTATCTGTCGCCGTTCTTCAACGAGGTCGCCTTCTGCCTGGGCGTGGAGAAGTTGCTGGGCGTCTCCGACGAAATTCCGGAACGCGTCAACGTGATCCGGGTGCTGATGATGGAGCTGAACCGGATCTCGTCGCATCTGGTCGCCATCGCCACCGGCGGCATGGA
>CAZPZQ010000596.1:0-1322 GCA_964590745.1 uncultured Mycobacterium sp.
GACGACGGCATCTACATCGTCGGCGACAAATCGTGGTCTATCGACATGCAGCGGTACAACTTCCAGTTCACCGGGCAGCGGTTCTTCCGCATCCGCGACGGGCGACTGGACGGCCAGTTGCGCGACGTCGCCTACCAGGCCACCACCACCGACTTCTGGAACGCGATGGAGGCGGTCGGCGGGCGGCAGACCTGGCGGCTGGGTGGGGCGTTCAACTGCGGCAAAGCCCAGCCTGGTCAGGTGGCTGCGGTCAGTCACGGCTGCCCGTCGGCGCTGTTCCGCGGTGTCAACGTGCTCAACACCCGCACCGAGGGGGGCCGATGAACCCCGCCGACGACGATGCAGAGCGCAGCGATGCTGTGGGGGTACCGCCCGCTTGCGGGGGAGAGCGGCGCCGATGATCCCGGCGCAGCAGGCCATCGACATTGCCCTGGACGCTGCGGCGTCCGGGCATGACCGCGCCGATCACACCATCGTTCTGGTCACCGACCGCGCCGAGGCGTCACTGCGCTGGGCGGGCAATTCGATGACCACCAACGGTGAGTCGATCAGCCGGACCACCACGGTGATCTCGATTATGACGCTGGATGACGAAGGCCCGCGGGTCGGCTCACTGCGCTCCGCCGAGGTCGACCCGGCGCTGATCCCCGACCTGGTCGCCGCGTCGACGCAAGCGGCCGCCGAGGCGCCGGACGCCCGCGACGCCGCGCCGCTGCTGACCGGTGGCGGCGCGCCACCCGACTGGGACGCCCCGGTACCCGGCACCGCTGCAGAGGTGTTCACCGACTTGGCCGGGTCGTTGAGCCGCGGCTTCCGGAGGGCTGATCGACTGTACGGCTTCGCCCGACACGAGGTGGCGACGACGTTTCTGGCGTCCTCGACCGGGCTGCGCCGACGTTATACCCAGCCCACCGGGTCGGTGGAGATCAACGCCAAGCGCGGCGAGGCCAGCGCCTGGGCGGGAGTCAGCACACCCGATTTCACCGGCGTACCAACGGATTCGCTGCTGGAGCAGCTGTCCACCCGGCTGGGCTGGGCGCAGCGCAGCGTCGAGCTGCCGGCCGGGCGCTACGAAACCCTGATGCCGCCCTCGACGGTGGCCGACATGATGATCTATCTGGGCTGGACGATGTCCGGCCGCGGCGCGCAGGAAGGCCGGAACGCGTTGTCGGCGCCCGGCGGCGGCACCCGGGTAGGGGAGCGGCTCACCGACCTGCCGCTGACGTTGTACTCCGACCCGTTCGCGCCCGGGCTGGGTTGCACCCCGTTCGTCACCGCCAGCGCATCCTCGGAGACGGCGTCGGTGTTCGACAACGGGTTAG
>CAZPZQ010000597.1:0-1312 GCA_964590745.1 uncultured Mycobacterium sp.
GTGGACCTTCCCCGACACCGGCAACTCGATCATCGTGTTGTCCGAGGGCCGGCTGCTCAATCTGGGCAACGCCACCGGGCACCCGTCCTTCGTGATGAGCAACAGCTTCTCCAACCAGGTGATCGCCCAGATCGAGCTCTGGACCAAACACGACGAGTACGACAACGAGGTGTACCGGCTGCCCAAACACCTCGACGAGAAGGTGGCCCGCATCCATGTCGAAGCACTGGGCGGAACGTTGACCAAGCTGACCAAAGATCAGGCCGAATACATCGGGGTCGACATCGAGGGCCCCTACAAAGCCGACCATTACCGGTACTAACCTCCGGCGAGCAGCAGACGCAAATGTCCGGTTAGCCTCGGCGGGTCGGGTACTTTTGTGTCTGCTCGGCGAGGAGGCGGCCCGTGCTGATCGCGATCGAAGGGGTCGACGGCGCAGGCAAGCGGACCCTCGCGCACGGGTTGCGGGCGGCCTGGCAGGAGCAGGGGCTCTCGGTCAGCGTGTTGGCGTTCCCCAGGTACGGCCGATCGGTGCCCGCCGACCTGACCCGCGAGGCGCTGCACGGGCAACACGGTGATCTGGCGGAGTCGGTCTATGCGATGGCGGTGTTGTTCGCGCTGGATCGGGCCGATGCCAAAGCCGAGATGGAAGCCCTGAGCCGCCGTCACGACGTGCTGATCCTGGACCGCTACGTGGCGTCCAGCGCCGCCTACAGCGCCGCGCGGCTGCACCAAGACGCCACCGGGGCGGTGGTGGAGTGGGTCCGGCGGTTTGAGTACCGGCGCCTGCGACTGCCGGCGCCCAACCAACAGGTGCTGCTCGATGTGCCGGCGCAGCTCGCCGCCGATCGGGCCCGGCGCCGGGAGAACCAGGATCCCGACCGGTCCCGCGACCGCTACGAGCGCGATGCCGCCCTGCAGCGCCGCACCGCCGCAGTCTATCGCGGGCTGGCCGAAATCGACTTCGGCGGGCGCTGGCTGGTGGTCGGCCCGACCGTCGACCCCGCCGGTTTGGCGGCCCGGCTGGGCCCGGCCATCTGCGGCTAACTCGCGAAACGCGGGTGTTCTAGCACCGCTTTATCGCGCTGTGGTGACAGTATGGACGCCATGAGGCAAAGGATTCTTGTCGTCGACGACGACTCTTCGCTGGCCGAGATGCTCACCATCGTGCTGCGTGGGGAAGGTTTCGACACCGCGGTGGTCGGCGACGGCACCCAGGCGCTCACCGCAGTGCACGAGTTGCGCCCCGACCTGGTGCTGCTGGACTTGATGCTGCCCGGCATGAACGGCATCGACGTGTGCCGGGTGCTGC
>CAZPZQ010000598.1:0-1311 GCA_964590745.1 uncultured Mycobacterium sp.
GGCGCGATGATGATGTCGCGGGGGTCGATGACGGTGGCCATCAGGACGCAACCCCTTCCTTACCCGGACTGTCGGCGCGCTTCCGACCCGCCCCGCTCGCGGCGCTGATGTAGGCGTTCAGCGCCTCGACGGAAAAAATGACGTCGTCGGCCCGCAGCACGTCGCGAGCGTTGAGCTGGTCGGGCGCCAAGATGTGCACACCGGGCAGGTTGCGCACACTCTTGGCGCCGGTCTCGTCGCTGCGTCCGATCACAACCAGAATGCGACGGCGGTCGGTGATCGTGGCAAGAAACGCCTTGGCGCTCTTGGTGGACGGCGTCTGACTCGTCACCAGCTCAGTGACCGCGTGGATCCGGTCGTTGCGTGCCCGATCCGACAGCGCACCGCGTAACGCGGCCACGATCATCTTCTTCGGGGTGCGCTGGCTGTAGTCACGCGGCTTCGGGCCGTGCGCCACCCCGCCGCCGGTCCACTGCGGCGAGCGGATCGAACCGTGCCGGGCTCGCCCGGTGCCCTTCTGCCGCCACGGCTTCCGGCCACCGCCGCGCACCTCACCGCGCGACTTGGTCGAGTGGGTGCCCTGCCGACCGGCGGCCATTTGGGCGGTCACCACTTGATGCATCAGCGCGATGTTGGGGTCGACGTCGAACAGCTCTGCGGGCAGCTCGACCGAGCCGCTCGTCTTGCCGTCCGGCGTCTTGACGTCGATCGTGATGGCAGCCATTACTTCTCACCCTTTTTAATCGCGCTGCGGACCAGCACCAGGCCGCCGTTGCGGCCCGGAATAGCGCCCTTGATCAACAGCACGCCGTTCTCCGCGTCGACCTTGTGCACCAACAGGTTCTGGGTGGTGACCCGCTCGTTGCCCATCCGCCCGGCCATCCTGGTGCCCTTGAACACCCGTCCCGGCGTGGAACAGCCGCCGATCGAACCCGGCCGGCGATGCACCGCCTGGGTGCCGTGGCCGGCACCCTGGCCGCGGAACCCGTGTCGCTTCATGGTGCCGGCGAAACCCTTGCCCTTGGAGGTGCCGGTCACATCGACGTAGCTGCCGTCGGCGAAGATCTCCGCGGTCAGCTCTTGGCCGACTTCGTACTCGGCGACGGCACCCTCGTCGTCGAGCCGCAACTCGGCCAGGTGCCGGCGCGGATTCACCCCCGCCGCGGCGTACTGACCGGCCAGCGGCTTGTTCACCTTGCGCGGGCTGATCTCGCCGTAAGCCAACTGCACCGCACTGTAGCCGTCGCGCTCGGGTGTGCGGATGCGGGTCACCACGTTGGGCCCGGCCCGCACCACCGTCACCGGTATCAC
>CAZPZQ010000599.1:0-1306 GCA_964590745.1 uncultured Mycobacterium sp.
CGCGGATGGCCCGAACCCGGTCCTTCCCCACCGATGTGCGCGGCGGCCTGCTGTTCGTCTGGCATGACCACGAGGGCAACCCGCCGGCGCCTGAGGTGCGAATCCCGGAGATCCCGGAGTGGTCCAGCGGTGAGTGGACCGACTGGCGCTGGAACAGCATGGAGATCAACTCCAACTGTCGCGACATCATCGACAACGTCACCGACTTCGCGCACTTTTTCTACATCCACTTCGGCAAGCCCACCTATTTCAAGAATGTGTTCGAGGGCCACATTGCCTCGCAATACCTGCACAACATCGGCCGACCCGACGTGGGCGGCATGGGTACCCAGTATGGTGTTGCCGAACTTGATTCGGAGGCATCGTATTTCGGACCGTCATTCATGATCAACTGGCTGCACAACTCCTATGGCGGGTACAAAGCCGAGTCCATCCTGATCAACTGCCATTACCCGATAACCCAGGACAAGTTCAAGCTGCAGTGGGGCGTGATCGTGGAAAAGCCCAAGGGTATGGACGAGGAGACCACCAACAAACTCGCCGACGCCATGACCGAAGGCGTCAGCAAGGGCTTCCTGCAGGACGTCGAGATTTGGACGCACAAGACCCGGATCGAAAACCCGCTGCTGGTCGAGGAGGACGGCGCGGTCTACCAGCTGCGCCGCTGGTATTCCCAGTTCTTCGTCGACGTCGCCGACGTGACACCAGAGATGACCGACCGCTTCGAGATTGAGATCGACCCGACCGCGGCCAATGCGAAATGGGACGCCGAGATCGAGGCGAACCTGCAGCGGCAGGCTCAGGAGAAGGAGAAGGTCGAACAGGGTTCGTCATGACCAAGCGCGACGCGTCGGACGTGCCGGACGTTCAAGAACTCGCCGACTCGATGCTGCTGATGTACGGCGGGCACGATCATGACGATGAGCACGGCGACGACCCGGTGGACACTGTCGTTGCGCGTGGCTGGGCCAAGGCGCGGTCATTCGCCGGCAATCCCACTAGAGCTGCCGAAATCCGGGCGGCGACCGGGCGTGATCGGGACCGCTATCTCAATGCCGGCCTGACGCCGATCGACTGCCGGCGCTGTGGGGCCACCGTCTCGGTCAAGAAGCTGGGCCCGGAATACACCGCGGTGCAGTGGAATTCGCCGGCGCTGCAGCGGTGCGCATACTTCGCCGCGCAGCGGGACGAGGGCCGTGACAGCAGCCGCACCAAGTCGTGTCCGAACCTCACCGCCAGCATTCGGCATGCGGTCGCCGAGGGCTTGCTGGAAGCTCCCGGCGAGCAGACATAACGGCCCCCGAGA
>CAZPZQ010000600.1:0-1306 GCA_964590745.1 uncultured Mycobacterium sp.
CGTTGGAGCTGCTGACCGGCCCGTCGCTGCTGCTGCTCGACGAGCCGACCTCGGGTCTGGACCCGGCGCTGGACCGGCAGGTGATGCTGATGCTGCGGGGGCTGGCCGACGCCGGCCGGGTGGTGTTGGTGGTCACCCATTCGGTGTCCTATCTCGACGTCTGCGACCAGATCCTGCTGGTGGCGCCGGGCGGCAAGATCGCCTTCTTCGGCCCGCCGGACCAGGTGGAACCGGTTCTGGGCACTCGGAACTGGGCGGACATCTTCGCCAACGTCGGCGCCGACCCGGACGCGGCCAATCGTCGTTTTGTCGAGCGGGAGGGCGACCAGGGGGCGGCCTCCGCGGTCGCCGCAACACCGCCGGCCGACCTGGGCAAGCCGCCGCCGGAAAGTATCCGAAAACAGCTGTCCACCATCGCCCGCCGTCAGGTCCGGTTGGTCATCTCCGACCGCGGGTACACCGCTTTTCTCGCGGCGCTGCCGTTCATCGTCGGCCTGGTGGTGCTGACCGTTCCCGGTTCTAGACCCGGGCTCGGCATTGCCGACCCGATGGGCAATGCACCGACCCAGCCCCAGTACATCATGGTCTTCCTCAACTTCGGCGCGGTCTTCATGGGTATCGCCTTGACCATCCGCGACCTGATCGGTGAGCGTGCCATCTTCAAACGCGAACAGGCGGTCGGGTTGTCCACCACGGCGTATCTGCTGGCGAAGATCGCGGTGTTCTGCGCGTTCGCCGTGGTGCAGGCTGGGATCGCCACCGCGATGGTGACCATCGGCAAAGGCGCGCCCACCCAGTCGCCGCAGTTCTTCGGTAACGCGACCGTCTCGCTGTTCGTCACGGTTGCCGGCACCTGTGTGGCCTCGGCCATCCTGGGTTTGGTGCTGTCGGCGTTCGCGCAGACCAACGAACAAATCATGCCGCTGCTGGTGGTATCGGTGCTGGTGCAACTGGTGCTGTCCGGCGGAATCATCCCGATGGTCAACAAGGAGGGCCACAGCAAAGTTCTCGACTACATCGCATGGCTGACACCCGCGCGGTGGGGTTACGCCGCGGGGGCGTCGTCGATCGACCTGCCCAAACTGGTGAACGTGCCGCAGATTCACACCAAAGATCCGCTGTGGCAGCATTCGTCGCACATCTACCTGCTCGACATGGCCATGCTGGCGGTGCTGTCGACGTGCTACGCCGCCATCGTGTGGTGGAAGATCCGGCTCAAGCGCTGAACCCAGCACGTTGAGTGTGCGCTGACGGCGTTGAGTGTGCGCTGACGGCGTTGAGTGTGCGCTGACGGCGGGCTCGGAGC
>CAZPZQ010000601.1:0-1305 GCA_964590745.1 uncultured Mycobacterium sp.
GCGCTGGGCACCGTCTACAGCATCACCGATCTCGGGATGGGCCTGACGAACGTCTATGAGGCCATCCCGAATGCAGACGGTACGGCGGCGTCGAGCATCACGGACACGTTGATCACGCCGTTCGGCAACATGGACCTATCGAGCATGTTCAGTATGTTCGATGCCGTCGCAGCGCTCAGCCCCGGCGATGCCGCAGCGGGTATCGGCGCCGGAACCAGCGCTGCAGCTGGCTTCGACCTCTTCGACCCGGTCACCTGGTTCTGACGAGCTGGCATCTGCGGTAGGCACTCATCCCGACTCGGTGACACCGCCGGGTGGGGTGAGTGCCGTTCCGCGCTGAATGACGCCGGCAGTGTCAAGTATCCGGAGCAGTGATCATCCGCTGCGGCCAAAGCGTCCACGAGAACAGTCGCGGCCCGTGGGGTGCTGGTAACTAGGGTCGGCGTTCTGCTTGAAGCTCATCTTCTCTACCAACATTTGTCGGCATAGCGCCCTACGACGCCCCGGCCGGCTGGCACGTCAGTTCCGCTCAGCGGCGGTCCGCATGCGCGTTGACCGGCGGCTTCCGCTCGTCACATAGGCTGGACTGCATGCAACGCATCATCGGGACGGAGGTCGAGTACGGCATCGCTTCGCCGTCGGACCCGACCGCCAATCCGATCCTCACCTCGACTCAGGCGGTGCTGGCCTATGCCGCCGCCGCCGGAATCCAGCGCGCCAAGCGCACCCGCTGGGATTACGAGGTGGAGTCTCCATTGCGCGATGCCCGCGGTTTCGACTTGAGCCGCTCGGCTGGCCCACCGCCGATCGTCGACGCCGACGAGGTCGGGGCGGCCAACATGATCTTGACCAACGGGGCTCGGCTCTACGTTGATCACGCGCATCCGGAATACTCCGCGCCGGAGACCACCGACCCGCTGGACGCGGTGATCTGGGACAAGGCCGGCGAGCGGGTGATGGAGGCCGCTGCGCGGCACGTCGCCAGC
This sequence comes from uncultured Mycobacterium sp., assembly GCA_964590745.1. Taxonomy (GTDB): domain Bacteria; phylum Actinomycetota; class Actinomycetes; order Mycobacteriales; family Mycobacteriaceae; genus Mycobacterium. Next base: position 987 of record CAZPZQ010000601.1, read on the forward strand.
GTGCCCGGCGCAACCAAGATCCAGCTGTACAAGAACAACGTCGACGGCAAAGGCGCCTCCTACGGCTCGCACGAGAACTACCTGTGCAGTCGCCAGACCCCGTTCGCGGCGATCATCGCCGGGCTGACCACGTTCTTGGTGTCTCGGCAGGTGGTCACCGGGTCCGGGCGAGTCGGTATCGGACCATCCGGCGACGAACCGGGCTTTCAGCTATCGCAGCGTGCCGACTACATGGAAGTCGAAGTCGGCCTGGAGACCACGCTCAAACGCGGCATCATCAACACCCGCGACGAACCGCACGCCGACGCCGACAAGTACC
>CAZPZQ010000602.1:0-1305 GCA_964590745.1 uncultured Mycobacterium sp.
CCGACACCCCGGTGATCGGCTCCTGCCAGGCCGGGGTGTTGGGAAAGTCGGCGTCGTCGTAGCCGGTGGGCCACTGGCCGGGCAGGCCGGGGCGGGCCACCCCGTACTGGGCCAGCATCAGATCGTAGACGGTGCACACCTGGTGCTCGCCGATTCGGCGTACCGGGATGCCGCGGGTGACCACGGTGCCCTCGCCGGTGATGGTGTCGAAGCCGGGCAGCGACACCAGCGCGGTCTCGCCGCCGTCGCGGTGCACGCTCAGCGCCGGTTGGATGTCGCCCAGGTCGAGGTTCCACTTGCCGACGCCGTCGTCACCGAACCGGAAGCCCAGCGAGCCGTTGGGCACCACGGCGGTGTCGGTGCCGGTGTCCAGCACCGCGGGTTTGAACGCGGCGTTCTCCGCGGTCGCGACCGGGCCGTCCAGGTCGGCGGCGGTGAGGTTCTTGCCCGGCACCAGATGCTCGCCGCGCTGGTCCAGCTTGATCAAGAACGGCAGGTCGGTGTAGCGCAGCGCATAGTCGACGAAGAACGGCACCGGTTGGCGCACATAGTGTTCGGTGAGGATGACATGGCCCATCGCCATGGCCAGTGCGGCGTCGTTGCCGGCCGCACACGGCATCCACTCATCGGCGAATTTAGTGTTGTCGGCGTAGTCCGGGCTGATGCTGACCACCTTGGTGCCCCGGTAGCGCACCTCGGCCATCCAGTGCGCGTCCGGGGTGCGGGTGATCGGCACGTTGGAGCCCCACATCACCAGGTAGGCCGCATCCCACCAGTCACCGGACTCTGGCACGTCGGTCTGGTCGCCGAACACCTGCGGCGAGGCCACCGGCAGGTCGGCATACCAGTCGTAGAACGACGTCATCGGGGCGCCGATCAGTTCGAAGAACCGCGACCCGGCCGCATACGACACCATTGACATCGCCGGGATGGGTGAGAAGCCGGCAATCCGGTCCGGGCCGTACTCCTTGATGGTGTGGATGTGCGCGGCGGCGATGATCTCGGTGGCCTCGGCCCAGCTCACCCGCACCAGCCCGCCCTTGCCGCGGGCGGCCTGGTAGCTGCGGCGACGTTGCGGATCGGCTTGGATGTCCGCCCAGGCGGCCACCGGATCGCCCAGCCGAGCCTTGGCTTCCCGGAACATCTGCACCAGCAGTCCGCGGGCGTACGGGTAACGCACCCGGGTCGGCGAGTAGGAGTACCAGGAGAACGAGGCGCCGCGCGGACAACCGCGCGGCTCGTATTCGGGTCGGTCCGGGCCGACCGACGGGTAATCGGTGGCCTGGTTCTCCCAGGTGATGATGC
>CAZPZQ010000603.1:0-1301 GCA_964590745.1 uncultured Mycobacterium sp.
GCACCATTGGCGGGGCCGGCGGGGCCGGCGGGACCGGCGGGGTGGGCGGCGCCAGCCCACATGGCACCCCGGGAGTCTCCGGTGGCGGCGGCCACGGCGGTGCCGGGGGCCACGGCGGCCACGGCGGCGCGCCCGGCGTGGGTGGCCCAGGTGGCCCTGCATACCAACATGAGATAGGCCCAATTCCCGAAGGCCACGGCTTCCCTGGCCCGCTTGGCAAGTTCGGTTCGGCGGGGGCGAACGGCAACACCGGTGCTGACGGACCCACGCCCGCAGCCGGGACCGGCTGATCTATGCGTCGATAGCTGTCTGATGTTCGGGTGCTGGTGAAAATTGCTGAAAATTACGTTGCGAAGCGGTAGCTGAAGACATCCTGAGCGAGGATACGGCTCGACCAGTTATTCGGTTGCCGAAGGTGCGTGCGTGTCGGATCGGCGTGACGGTTGGGCTCGCAGGCCTTGCTCACCCAAGCGTCGGCCACGCCGCATGGTCGGCGTCGGCGGCGACGTTTTGGGCGTTGGGGATGGCGCGGTTGATGATCGCGCCGCCGGCCCACGCGGAGAGCTTTTTGGACTGTCAAGGGACATGAGGAACTGCCCAGTAACGGCCACCAGAACTGCCCGCTGATGGCCATGAGATCTGCCCGCCCGTGGCCACCAGATCTGCTGTGGGTGTGGGGTTAGGCCAAGGCGTTCACCCCCTTGCCAGCCATGGCTTGGGTGAGCCGCACGCTCTCGCCACTGGTTTGGCAGACGTGGGCGCGGTGCAGGACCCGGTCGACGGTGGCGGTGGCCAATGTCTTGGGCATGAGCTCGTTGAATCCCGCCGGATGAAGATTGCTCGAGAGCGCGATCGAGCGTTTCTCGTGGTGGCCGGCCTCGACGGCTTGCTGGCCAAGGGCTTCGAGCAAAAACGTCTTGCCGCGTTCTCGTGCCGTGAGCAGCCGGCGGCGATTAGCCCATTCCGGGTCGATTTTGCGACCGCGACGATCCCGCAGCTGCAGCGGTGGTTCGATAGTCACCGATCAACACATCACCAGCCCGCGGATTAAGGTTTGATCCGGATCTCGCCGGGCGACCACCAGCCGGTGCGGGTGGCCTCGCCCAACTCGAGGCCGGCGGGTTCGGCACCCACGACGGTGTCGAACTTGCGCAGTGAGCCCCAGTCGCGGCCCCAGTCCCGGGACAGGTAGGTGGCCATCACGTGCGCCCGCAACAGCAGATCGGTGATGCCCAGCAGCCCGCCGTTGAGGCCGTCCTGCCAGGTGTCGGTGTCTTGTTTTTTGGCTAGATAGTCCGGGG
>CAZPZQ010000604.1:0-1296 GCA_964590745.1 uncultured Mycobacterium sp.
ATCTTGGGATGAAACGGTTCGGTGTCTTCGAACACGGTGGATGCGCCGGCGTTACCGCGATCGCCGAAGTAGCCGCGGAACCGGTGCACGGTAAATCCGCCGACAGCCGCAACCGCCACCACCAGCAGTGGCAGCCAGATGCGCCTGGCAACGCCGAACATGCAACCGGGCTCCTTTACGTATGCGTCAAAGTTTGGTGTTCGGGACAGATTAGCCGACCAAACTTCTTCGGTGGTAAACCGTTGTCCGTCTCTATTCGACTCGAACGTCTGTTCGATATGCTCTCGGTGTGGGCTGGGGCAGCGGACCGCCGAGCTGGGCGGAGATGGAGCGGGTGCTCGACGGCAAGCCGCGCCATGCCGGAGTCGGTGGGCCCGGCCGCGACCCTGATTTTGACAGCAGCCCGGCCTGGTCGCGCAAACGGGCAGCGTATCAACCACCTGACCGCAGTAGATCGGGCCGTTCGTCGGTCGCCTACGCCGAACTGCACGCGCATTCGGCGTACAGCTTCCTAGACGGGGCCAGCACACCCGAGGAGCTGGTCGAGGAGGCGGCCCGGCTGGACTTGCGCGCCATCGCGCTGACCGACCACAACGGCCTGTACGGGGTGGTGCGGTTTGCCGAGGCGGCCGCCGAGTTGGAGATCGCCACCGTGTTCGGCGCCGAACTGTCGCTGGGAACTCCGGGGGATCGGGCCCGCACCGAGGAGCCGGACCCGCCGGGCCCGCATCTGTTGGTGCTGGCCCGTGGCGCGGAGGGTTACCGGCGGTTGTCGCGTCAGCTGGCTGCGGCGCACCTGGCCGGCGGACAGAAGGGCAAGCTGCGCTTCGACGTGGATGCGCTGGCCGACGCGGCCGGGGGGCACTGGCACATTTTGACCGGGTGCCGCAAAGGCCATGTGCGCCGTGCGCTGGCCACCGGCGGTCCGGAGGCGGCCGCAGCTGAGCTGGCCGGTCTGGTGGACCGATTCGGGCGGCGGCGGGTCAGTGTCGAACTGACCCGGCACGGCGATCCGCTGGACGACGAGCGCAACGCGGCGTTGGCGGCGCTGGCGCCGCGGTTCGGCGTGGGGCTGGTGGCCACCACCGGCGCACACTTCGCCGGGCCGCACCGCAGCCGGTTGGCCATGGCGATGGGCGCGATCCGAGCCCGCCAGTCCCTGGATTCCGCCGCCGGCTGGCTGGCTCCGCTGGGTGGCTCGCATCTGCGTTCCGGCGAGGAGATGGCACGGCTGTTCGAGTCGCACCCACTGGTGGTAGCCGCGGATGCTGAGATCTGAGAGCAATGAGCGTTGCC
>CAZPZQ010000605.1:0-1293 GCA_964590745.1 uncultured Mycobacterium sp.
GTAGCAGGGTGTAGCACGCTGCGCTACGCTGAGCGGATGGCGAAAAGAATCGCCCAACGCGAGTTGCGCAACCAGAATGCGGCAATCATCGACGCGGTACTGACCGGCGAGAGCTTCGTGATCACCCGTCACGGTGAGCCGGTTGCAGAACTCCGGCCGATTCGGGCGCGGCGCCGCACATTCGTACCTCGCGACGAGGTTGCTGCGCTGGCCGCGGCCAATGTCCGCATCGACTGGCGCGGCTTTCGCGCCGACCTGAACCGGATGGCTGATCAGCGGCTACAGACATGACGTCTGGACTGCTCGATACCTCCGTTGTCGTCGACTGGCATGATCCCGCTGTGGTCCAGGCCTTGCCCGACCAAATGGCGATATCAGCGATCACCGCGGCCGAACTAACGGCAGGACCGCAAGTTGCCGCCACCGCGTTCGAAGCGGCCAAGCGACAGCAACGGCTCCAGGAAGTCGAAGCGCGCTTCGAGCCGCTCCCGTTCGATGCTGCCGCCGTGCGCAGCTATGGGCTCGTGGTTGCCGCGGTGGTCGGACGAGGCCGGAGGCCGCGAAGCCGGTTCGCTGATCTGTTGATCGCAGCCACGGCGCACGCCAACGGACTGGACCTGTATACCCGTAATCCGGGCGACTTCACCTGCCTGGGCGACCTTGTCCGGGTGATGGCGATCTGACTGCTGCAAGATGCTTGCCAACGTGACGGAATCGCCTCGCCTCCAGCGAAGCTGCATGTGTAGCCCAAGTCGCCGTCACATACCGACGACGACGTACCTTTGAGCAAGGCGGCCTTACCTCAGTGGATTGGTGCAGCGCAGGTCCGGAAATCGTAGGAAATCAGTATCCGCAGAGGCGATTTCGACGCCATGCTCAATCGCAAGCGCTGGCAGTACTTCGCCGCGCCGGTAGCGCGCTGCGCAGCCATGCCACGGCGAGCCAGCAGATTCAACGCCTCGCTGACACCCAGGCCTGGCCCCGATGATCTCACCCGCATGGTGATGCGTCATCGCTGCACCTACGGGTGTCTCACTCCCCGACCTGAGGTAGCTCCTCGGCGGCGATCTCACACGGCGTGCGTTCCTCGGAGTCGGGTTGCGAGTCCGGTTCGGCCGACGCCGACGGATCGGCCTGCTGATCCACTGGCTCGGTGACCGCGTCGTCGGCGGTTGCATCGGCGGCGACCTCGTCCGCGGACTCCGCGGGTTGCAGTTCGGTTTCATCGACGTCGTCGGTGGACTCGGATTCGTCGACGTCATCAGTGGGCTCGGGTTCGTCGACGTCGTCAGT
>CAZPZQ010000606.1:0-1293 GCA_964590745.1 uncultured Mycobacterium sp.
ACTCGTAGAACTCGTCGATCACCACCACCAGCATCGGCAGCGGCGGCATGTCCTGGCCTCGGGCCTGCATCCGGGACCGGATCTCGTTGTATTCCTTGGCGCCGTCGACGCCGGCGTTATCGCACATCGACTTGCGCCGGGCGATCTCACCCCACATCGCCTCCAGAAAGCGTTCCATCAACGCCTGGTCCTCTTCCAGGTCGGTGATGATCCGTGACACGTGCGGCACCCCGGCGAACGGCTTGACCGCTGACCCGCCCTTCAGGTCGGCCAGCACGAATTGCAGCTCGTCGGGCGGATGCCCCAGCATCAGCGACTCGATCACCGTCCGCACCAGCGTCGACTTGCCGGATCCGGTGGTCCCCGACATCACCCCGTGCGGGCCGTCGCCGCCTTCGTCGAGTGATTTCATGTCCAAGAACAACAGTTCGCCGTTGTCCGAACGGTTGCCGAACGGCACCCGCAACCGGGCTCGGCTACCGGCCTCCTGACGGTGCGCCCACAGCTCGGCGAAGTCGATCTGTCCGGCATCTTCGACGCCGTAATAGGAGAGAATGTCGCGGGCGCTGCCGATGTGGGTAACCCGCTGCCCAATCTCCTCGTAGGCCTCCGCCAGTCGCCAGTGCGACATCCGTTGGGCGAACTGCTCAGCGTCGGCCGCATTCAACTGGTCTGCCAGCGCGAAAAACCACTCGTTGTCGTCGATCACCATGAAGGTGTCCCGGTCGCGCGGTAATGCGCTGATGATGCCTTTGTCGTCGAACCGCAACACCCGCTGCGGCGCACCTGTCCACTCGGCGGCACCGGTCACGTCGAAGAATGTCACTCCGTCGACACCGTCGGTGGTGTTGACGTACTCCCACTGCGGATCGATCGCGTCGGCGATGATCAGGTGATGCGGTGTCGGCGTCTCCGCCGACGAGCTGGCGTGGCGCGGCATGAACGACCCGCGCCCGGAGAACAGGTCGGCATGCTCGGCGGCGAAGTCACGCACCGACTCGTAGACCATCCGGGCGTTGCCGGCCGCGTCCTGGCGTCGTGGATCCCCGAAATGCGGCAACCACTTCACCCAATCCCACTGCGCGACATCAGAACTGACGACGATCATGCGCAAATGGTCGGGACCGTGCGAGAACGCCAGCTGGCAGATGACCGCCCGCATCAGGCCTAGCACCTTGTCCCGGTCCCCGACCAGCGAGTACCACGGTTCGACCAGGAGCGACACCGTCTTCGGCAGGTTGTAGACGACGCTCTGGTAGCGGCCGAACTCCTGCAACGCCTTGCCGGTTACCG
>CAZPZQ010000607.1:0-1292 GCA_964590745.1 uncultured Mycobacterium sp.
ATCAGGTGTTCACCGAGGGTGTGGTGTGGGGCATCGACTCGTTCGACCAGTGGGGTGTGGAACTGGGCAAGACCCAAGCCAAGGCGCTGCTGCCGGTGATCACCGGTGACGCGTCAGCGGATCAGCAGTCGGACAGCTCTACCGATGCGCTGGTACGTCATTACCGCACCGAACGGGGCCGGGCCGGCTGATCCAGCCCGCGGGGTTGGCCGGGGTTGGGCGCGGTTAGGCGAACGGCTTGGTCAGCCGGGGCGGCAACAGCTTCAGCAACCAAACCATTGGTGCCCAGGGCCACCACGGCACCGCCGCCCGTCCGGTCTCGCGTTCAATGGCGCGCACCATCGCCCTGACACCGGTGTCGGTGTCGACCATGAGCATGGTGGACGCCGACCTGGCGGTCATCTCCGACTCGATGTAGCCGGGTTCTAGGACGGTGACTCTGATCGGACCGCTGGAGTATTCCGCCCGCAACGATTCGCCCAGCGACGAGATGCCCGCCTTGCTGGCGGCGTAAGCGGCCTTGACGCCGGGAACACCTTTGTTGGCCAGCACCGAGGACACCAACACCAGGTGCCCCGAGCCAGCCGCGCGGAACATCTCGGTCGCGGTTTCGATCTGCACCAGCGCCGACACCAGGTTGGTCTCGATGGTGGCCTTGTTGGCCCACAGCTTGCCCGAGCCCAAGCGCGCGCCCTTCCCGATGCCGGCGTTGACCACGATCCGGTCGATTCCGCCGAGCGCATCGGCGAGTTCGGCGAACACCTTGGGTACCTGCTCGTGGTCGTTGACGTCGAGCGCGGCGACGGCCACGTTGATGTTCGGGTGACGCTGGGTCAGTTCGGCTTTCAGCTCGTCCAGCCGGTCGAGACGTCGGGCGCACAGGGCGAGGTCACGGCCGTGAGCCGCGAAGGCCCGGGCCATGCCGGCGCCCAGCCCGGAACTGGCCCCGGTGATCAGGATCTTCTGACGGGTCATGCGGCGCAGCCTACTTCAGGAGCCGCGACATCCGCCGGTCGGCGAGCACCTTGCCGCCGGTCTGGCAGGTCGGGCAGTACTGGAATGACCGGTCGGCGAAGGCCACCTCGCGGACGGTGTCGCCGCACACCGGACAGGGCAGGCCGGTGCGGGCGTGCACCCGCAGGCCGGATCGCTTTTCTCCTTTGAGGGTGGCAACTTGCCGGCCGACCGAACGGGCCACCGCATCGGTGAGCACCGACACCATCGCCTGGTGCAGGGCAGCGACCTGCTCGCTGGACAGCTTGGCTGCCGTGGCGAACGGCGAGATCTTGGCG
>CAZPZQ010000608.1:0-1289 GCA_964590745.1 uncultured Mycobacterium sp.
AGATCACCAAGCTGATCCGCGACGAGGGGCCCAAGGGCGTCAAGTCCCAGATCCAGGGCGACGAAGTGCGGGTGTCCTCCAAGAAGCGCGACGATTTGCAGGCCGTCATCGCCATGTTGAGACAGGCCGACCTGGACGTGGCGTTGCAGTTCGTCAACTACCGCTAGCGAAGCTGGCCCGATCAACCGGTGGGTGCCTAGGCTGGGGTGAGCAACAGTTCCGGAAGCGAGTTCGCGATGACCCTGACCAGCGGAGCCACCGACAGCACCGGCCACGACGCCGGATACCTGGACGTCATCATCATCGGCGCCGGGATTTCCGGCATTGGTGCGGCCTACCGCATCACCGAGCACAATCCGGGCATCCGCTACGTCATCCTGGAGCGACGGGCCCGCATCGGCGGCACCTGGGATCTGTTCCGCTACCCCGGGGTGCGCTCAGACAGCAGCATCTTCACGCTGTGCCTGCCGTACGAGCCGTGGACCGGGCGCGAACGGATGGCCGACGGAGCCGACATCCGCGAATACCTGACCGAGGCCGCGCACAAGTACGGCATCGATGACCACATCCGGTTCAATAGCCACGTCCGTGCCGCGGACTGGGATTCGTCCACCGACACCTGGACGGTGACCGTCGAGGAACCCGGCGGCGCCAAGGCAACCTACCGCAGCCGGTTCGTGTTCTTCGGGTCCGGCTACTACAACTACGACGAAGGCTACAACCCGGAGTTCCCGGGCATCGACCAGTTCACCGGCCCGGTGGTGCATCCGCAGCACTGGCCGGAGGATCTGGACTACGCCGGCAAGAAGATGGTGGTGATCGGCAGCGGCGCCACCGCGATGTCGCTGGTCCCGGCGCTGGCCGAGCGCGCCGCCAAGGTCACCATCCTGCAGCGCACCCCGAGCTATCTGATCTCCGCGCCCAAGTACAGCCTGTTCACCGATCTGCTCCGAAAGACGTTGCCGCGCCGCTGGACTCAGGCGATCATGCGGTCCTATTTCGCGCTGTTCGAGGCGGTGATCTGGTTCTTCGCCCGCAAGACCCCACGGTTGGCCAAATGGTTCCTGCGCCGACAGGCAATCCAGAACCTGCCGCCGGGCTACGCCGTCGACGTGCATTTCAAGCCGCCGTACAACCCGTGGGACCAGCGGCTGTGCCTGGTCCCGGACGCCGACCTGTACGTGGCGATCAGCGAGGGCCGGGTCGACGTGGTAACCGACCACATCGACCACGTCGACGCCACCGGCATCGCGCTGCGGTCCGGCGGACATCTGGACGCCGACATCATC
>CAZPZQ010000609.1:0-1279 GCA_964590745.1 uncultured Mycobacterium sp.
CTAGGGCGGTGCTGTTTTAGTCGCTGACTTTCGGCGCGCCGGAGCGGCTTTCGTGCAGGTGGCGGGCGAGGATCTGGTGTGTGGCTTTGGGACGGGAGAATCGGCAGGGTCGATTCGATGACGTGATGCTGCTGGTCGGTGATCAGCTGCCGGCGGGCAGTATCTACAGGCTGCTGGCCGAGCACGGCGGGGCACTGTTCGATGATGACTATTTTGCCGATCTGTTCAAGCGCTCGGCGCTGGGTCGGCCGACGGTGCCGGCGCGGGTGATGGCCACTGTGATGCTGCTGCAGGCCTACGAGGGCCTGTCGGATCGGGAGGCTTGTGACCGGTTGACCTTTGACCTGCGCTGGAAAGCGGCTGCCGGGTTGACGGTGGCGGCCGAGGCTTTTCACCCCACGGTGCTGGTCGGCATGCGCAACCGGCTACGCGCATCGGATCGGCCACGTCGGTTGTTCGAAGATGTCAACACCACTGCGCGGGCGGCGGGGTTGTTGCGGGGGCGGCGCCGGGTGCTCGATTCCACGCCGCTGTTGGATGCGGTGGCCACCCAGGACACGGTGATCCAGCTGCGGGCTGCGATCCGTAAGTTACTGGCGGTCGCCGATCGGGCCGATCCGGAATTGGCCGGTGCCGTGCGCACCGCGCTGACCCGCGGCGATGACTACGCCAGCCTGGGCAAGCCACCGTGTGACTGGGATGACCCCAAAGCCCGCGAAGCGCTGGTGGATGCGCTGGTGCGCGACGCCACCGCGGCACTGCAGGCCTGCGATGGTCGTCAGCTTGACGGGGCACTCGGTGAGGTGGTCGAGTTGCTGGCGCTGGTGGCCGGCCAAGACGTCGAAGCCGGCGACGACGGGGTGTTTCGCATCGCCCGGCGGGTGGCTCGGGATCGGATGATCTCCACTGTTGATACCGAGGCCCGCCATGGGCATAAGTCACGGGCGCGGACCTTCGATGGCTACAAGTCCCATCTCGGTGTCGACCCCGACGACGAGCTGATCACCGGGGTCGCCGTTACCCCGGCCAACGCCGCCGACCGCGACGTCATCGACGAGCTGCTGGGTAACCCGGTCACCGACACCACAAGTGCTGCACCCGATAGCGCCACCGACTCCGACGACAACATCGACACGACCGCCACTGTCGCCGATGCCGAAGCAACGGGCACCGACCACGGCGAGCACGTCAATGACGATCTGGAGGCCAAGGGCTTTGAGGTGTATGGGGATTCGGCGTATGCCGATGGGGCCACCTTGGCTGAGCAGACCGGGCGGGG
>CAZPZQ010000610.1:0-1276 GCA_964590745.1 uncultured Mycobacterium sp.
GGTCGGTTTCTCGCAGGGCGCGGTGATCGCCGGTGACGTCGCCAGCGACATCGGCCACGGCCACGGGCCGGTCGACGAGGACCTGGTGCTGGGTGTGACGCTGATCGCCGACGGCCGACGCTCGCCGGGCGCGGGTGTCGACGTGCCGCCCACCCCGCCCGGCCAGGGCGCGGAGGTCACCCTGCACGAGGTGCCGATCCTGTCCGGGCTCGGGCTGACCATGACCGGCGCCCGGCCCGGCGGCTTCGGCGCGCTCAATGAGCGCACCAACGAGATCTGCGCGGTGGGCGACCTGATCTGCGCCGCCCCGCCGGAGGCGTTCAGCATCACCAGGCTGCCGGCCACTCTGGAAACTCTGGCCGGTGGGGCCGGCCAGCCGATCCACGCGTTTTACGCCACCACCGATTTCTGGAACCACGACGGCCAGTCGGCGACCCAGTGGACCCAGGCCTGGGCGCAGGACCTTGTCGAGAACGCGCCGCACCCGAAACACGGGTAAACCGGCGGCGGGTGTAGCGATGATCGATGTCACAGGCGGTACCGTGTGATTTGGCGTGCGTCCCAACGACCTTTAACATTAAGAACAGTTTAAGAGTCAACGGTCCGGTCGGGGGGACCGCGACAGATGGACGACGTGGGGCGCCGGGCGCGCCCGACGGCTACCCGGCGCAGGTTTGTGACAGGAGACAGTGCATGGCCCTGAAACCCCAGGCGGAATACCGCAACCCGTTCGTCAGGGACGGGAGGATCAAGCTGCCGGATCAGGGCAGCCTGGTCAAGACGGTCGAGCGCTGGGCCTCGCTGCGCGGCGAGAAGGTGGCCTACCGGTTCCTGGACTACTCCACCGAACGGGACGGTGTCGAACGGGACATGCCCTGGGCGGAGTTCGGGGCCCGCAACCGTGCGGTGGGCGCCCGGCTGCAACAGGTCACCCAACCCGGCGATCGGGTGGCCATCCTGTGCCCGCAAAGCCTGGACTATCTGGTCGCCTTCTTCGGCATCCTGTACTCGGGCCGGATCGCCGTACCGCTGTTCGACCCCGGCGAGCCCGGCCACGTCGGTCGGCTGCACGCCGTCCTCGACGACTGCACGCCGTCGGCCATCCTGACCACCAGCGACTCCGCCGAAGGGGTGCGGAAATTCTTCCGCAGCCGGCCGGCCAACCAGCGGCCGCGGGTGATCGCCGTCGACGCGCTGCCCGCCGAGGTCGGCTCCACCTGGGAGTTGGTGCCGGCCAGTCAGGACACCGTCGCGTATTTGGAGTACACCTCCGGCT
>CAZPZQ010000611.1:0-475 GCA_964590745.1 uncultured Mycobacterium sp.
GCTTATCCGGATGCACCCGGGCGGTGCCCAGGATGGTGCCGCCTTTGGCCAGCAGCCGCTCATTGCGGTCGTCGTTGTACAACTGGATACGCCGGTTCTCCAGCAGGCCGCGCCAGCCGTCCTGAAAGCCGACCACCGACGAGCCGTACCGGGCGTCACAGGTGCGCACTACCGCCCGGATGACGGCGTTCAAGCCGGGACAGTCACCGCCGCCGGTGAGCACACCGATTCGCATGACCCCATCTTGCCGGGTTGGTCACCCCTTCGGGCGAGCAGACACATAAACCCCCAAAAAACACGCTCGAAGGGTTCTTTTGTGTCTGTTGGCGGCTAGAGGGGCGCACTCGGCAAGGGCCCGCGGGCGGCCTCGTAGGCGGCCCCCACCCGGTACAGCCGATCGTCGGCCAGCGCGGGCGCCATAATCTGCAAGCCGACCGGCAGCCCGTCATCTTCGGACAGGCCCGACGGCACCGAC
>CAZPZQ010000611.1:485-1270 GCA_964590745.1 uncultured Mycobacterium sp.
CTGGGGGTGGTCGGCGAGATCAGTACGTCGACCGACCGGTAGGCGGCGTCCAGGTCACGCGCGATCAGGGTGCGCACCTTCTGCGCCTGGTTGTAGAACGCGTCGTAGTAGCCGGCGGACAACGCGTAGGTGCCGAGCATGATGCGGCGCTTAACCTCCGGGCCGAACCCGGCCGCCCGGGTCAGCGCCATCACCTCCTCGGCACTGCGGGTACCGTCGTCCCCGACCCGGAGGCCGTAGCGCATCGCATCGAATCGCGCGAGGTTGCTCGACACCTCCGACGGCAGGATCAGGTAATAGGCGCTCAGGGCATAGTCGAAGTGCGGGCAGTCCACCTCGGTCACCTGCGCGCCCAGCGCGGTCAACTGCTGCACGGCGGCGTTGAACGACGCCAACACCCCGGCCTGATAGCCCTCACCTTCGTGCAGCTGGCGCACCACCCCCACCCGCACACCGGACAAGTCCCCGGTCGCGCCTGCCTTGGCGGCGGCGACGACGTCGGGCACCGCAGCGGTCACCGAGGTGGAATCCCGAGCATCGTGGCCGGCGATCACCCGATGCAGCAGCGCGGTGTCCAGCACGGTGCGCGCGCACGGGCCGCCCTGGTCCAGTGACGACGCACAGGCCACCAGGCCGTAGCGGCTAACGGTGCCGTAGGTGGGTTTGACTCCGACGGTGGCGGTGAGTGCGGCGGGCTGGCGGATCGACCCACCGGTGTCGGAGCCGATCGCCAGCGGCGCCTGAAACGCTGCCAGCGCCGCGGCGCTGCCCCCGCCGGAGCCGCC
>CAZPZQ010000612.1:0-1269 GCA_964590745.1 uncultured Mycobacterium sp.
ATCCGGCCGTGGCCGGTCACCACCCCGTCGCCGTACAGCGCGTTCGGGTCACCCGGCGTGCGGCACAGCGCGCCGATCTCCAAGAAGCTGCCCGGATCCACCAGCGCGTTGATCCGAGCCCGGGCGCTCGGGATGCCCTTCTTCTCCCGCTTGGCGACGGCCTTCTCCCCGCCGGGTTCCTTTGCTATCTCCAGCTTGCGGTACAGGTCGGCCAACAGTTCCGCGGTGGTTTTGGTGCGGAGGGCAACACCCTCGGTGGTCACTTGCTGTGCTCTTTCTGGATCTTCTCGATCGCCTCGGTCATGTGCGCCCCCACCTTAGCGATGATCGGCTCGTCGATGGCCTGGATGTGCTCGCCGCCGATCGGCACCACCTCCAGATCGGCGACATACTCACCCCAGCCGCCGTCCGGCGCCCGGGTGGCATACCGCGGTTCGAACGTGATCGCGTCGTCGTGGTAGCGGTCGGCCAGATAGAGCGCGACATGCCCGTCGTAGGGCTGGATTTCGGCGGTGTCGATGGCCCGGTTGTCCAGGTATGACGTGCGCTGGTGTTCGATGATGCCGCCCGGGATGTCCACGCCGCTGGCCTTGACCGCCTCCAGCACGAACTCCACCTGCCCGGCGTCGTCGCGCTTCTCCAGCTCCTCGTAGGGGATCTCCGGGATCTGCACGTTGAACGTCTTCTCGGCGAATTGCGCATACCGGCCCCAGCGGGCCCGGATCTCCTCTTTGGTCTGCGGAATCTCCTCGCCGGCCCGGACGGTGTCGATCAGGCCGACGAACGGGACGTCGGCCCCGGCCCGGCGCAACCCGATCGCGCAGGCGTAGGCCAGCACCCCGCCCAGCGACCAGCCGGCCAGGATGAACGGCCCGTTACCGCCGAGTTCCTGCAGCTTGGGCAGATACGTCGCCGCGCGTTCCTCGATGGAGCCTTCGACCCGTTCGAAACCGTACATCGGGGTGTCCGCCGGCAACCGGGCCAGCAGCGGCTGATACACCACCGTCGACCCGCCGGCCGGGTGGAATACGTATACCGGCAGCGCATTCGAGCCTTCCGACGGGGCCCGCAGGGTGCGCACGAACCCGTCCAGTTCACCGGCTTCCAGGAAGTCCCGCACCGAGCTGGCCAGCTCTTCGATGGTGGATGCGGCTTTGACGGCGTCGACGGTGATGGTGCCGTCGGCGCGTTCGGAGAGTCGCTGCGCCATCTTGGCGGCGGTGTCGTCGTCCAGGGCGGGCAGCGTGTTAAAGATTCCGCCCGGTGATG
>CAZPZQ010000613.1:0-1258 GCA_964590745.1 uncultured Mycobacterium sp.
GCCGCGAAGATCACCCCGATGCTCGCTGAGGCGCAGCGGCTGGCAATGCCGGCGATCGGCATGACCGACCACGGAAATATGTTCGGCGCCAGCGAGTTCTACCACGCAACCACCGAGGCGGGGATCAAACCCATCATCGGGGTGGAGGCCTACGTTGCGCCGGCGTCTCGGTTCGACACTCGCCGGGTCTTCTGGGGTGACCCCGGCCAGAAGAGTGACGACGTGTCCGGCAGTGGCGCCTACACCCACCTGACCATGGTCGCGGAGAACGCAACCGGCCTGCGCAACCTGTTCAAGCTGTCATCGCTGGCCTCATTCGAGGGCCAACTCGGCAAGTGGTCACGGATGGACGCCGAGTTGATCGCCGAGCACGCCAGCGGCATCATCGGCACCACCGGATGTCCCTCCGGGGAGGTCCAGACTCGGCTGCGCCTGGGTCAGTACCGGGAGGCATTGGCAGCCGCCGCCAAATGGCGAGATATTTTCGGTACGGGCAATTATTTTCTGGAGTTGATGGACCACGGGCTGTCCATTGAACGACGGGTTCGAGACGGCCTGCTCGACATCGCCCGATCGCTGGATATCCCGCCGCTGGCCACCAATGACTGCCACTACGTCACCCGAGATGCCGCGCTCAATCACGAAGCGCTGCTGTGTGTACAGACCGGGAAGACGCTGTCGGACCCCAATCGGTTCAAATTCGACGGTGACGGCTACTACCTGAAGTCGGCTGCCGAGATGCGGGCCCTCTGGGACGATGAAGTGCCCGGCGCCTGCGACGCGACCCTGGCCATCGCCGAACGGGTGGGCTCTTATGCCGACGTGTGGGCAGCGCGCAACCTGATGCCGGTATTCCCGGTGCCCGAGGGGCACGATCCGGCGTCCTGGCTGCTGCACGAGGTCAACGCCGGGCTGGCGAGGCGGTTTCCGCACGGTGCGCCGGACGGCTACGCCGAGCGGGTGTCCTACGAGATCGAGGTGATCTGTGCCAAGGGCTTCCCATCGTATTTTTTGATCGTCGCCGACCTGATCAACTACGCGCGCTCGGTCGACATCCGGGTGGGGCCGGGCCGCGGCTCAGCGGCCGGTTCGCTGGTGGCCTACTTGCTGGGTATCACCGACATCGACCCGATTCCACACGGGCTGCTATTCGAGCGGTTCCTCAACCCGGAGCGCACCTCGATGCCCGACATCGACATCGACTTCGACGACCGGCGGCGCGGCGAGGTGGTCCGATACGCCGCCGAGCGGTGGGGCC
>CAZPZQ010000614.1:0-1250 GCA_964590745.1 uncultured Mycobacterium sp.
CGCCCAAGCCGGCGGAGTGGTCGCACTGGCGGCGGCCAGACGCTACATCGACGTGCATTTCCACACGCCCAGCGAGGTCAAGGCCGCGGTCACCGGCAACGGCGGCGCCAACAAAGCGCAGGTCACCGCGATGGTCACCAAAATCCTTGGGCTGCAGCAAAAGCCGGCTCCAGCGGATGCTGCCGACGCGTTGGCGCTGGCGATCTGCCACTGCTGGCGAGCCCCGATGATCGCCCGGATTGCGGCTGCCGAGGCCCAGGCCGCACAGCAGCGCCGCCGGTTCACCGCCCGGTTGAAGGCGAAGGCGCACCGATGATCTCCTCGGTGCGCGGCGAGGTGCTCGATCTCGCGCTCGACCACGCGGTGATTGAGGCCGCCGGCGTCGGCTACAAGGTGATGGCCACCCCGGCGACGCTGTCCACCTTGCGCCGCGGCGCCGAGACCCGGCTGATCACCGCGATGATCGTCCGGGAGGACGCGATGACGCTGTACGGCTTTGCCGACACCGATTCCCGCGACCTGTTTTTCACCCTGATCGGGGTGTCGGGTATCGGCCCCAAGATCGCCCTGGCCACGCTGGCGGTGTACGACGCGGCCGGGTTGCGCCGGGCGCTGGCTGACGGTGATGTCACCGCGCTGACCCGGGTACCCGGCATCGGCAAGCGCGGTGCTGAGCGGATGGTGCTGGAATTACGCGACAAGGTCGGGCCGGTAGGTCCGACCGCGCCGGCCGCCAACGGCCACGCGGTCCGCTCGCCGGTGGTGGAAGCCCTGGTCGGCCTTGGCTTTGCGACCAAACAAGCCGAGGAAGCCACCGATAAGGTGCTGGCCGGGGAAGCGGCGGCAACGACGTCGGGTGCGTTGCGGGCCGCACTGAGCTTGTTGGGGAAGACCAAATGAGCGAGCCGGCCGACGGTGACGAACGAGAGGTGTCCCCGACGCTGACCGTCGGCGAAGGCGACGTCGACGCCAGCCTGCGGCCCCGGTCGCTGCGCGAGTTCATCGGCCAGTCCCGGGTCCGCGAGCAGCTGCAGTTGGTTATCGAGGGTGCCAAACGCCGGGGCAGCACCCCGGATCACATCCTGCTGTCCGGTCCGCCCGGGTTGGGCAAGACGTCGCTGGCGATGATCATCGCCACCGAACTCGGGTCGTCGCTGCGGGTGACGTCTGGTCCGGCGCTGGAACGCGCCGGTGATCTGGCGGCCATGCTGTCCAACCTGGTCGAGCACGATGTGTTGTTCATCGACGAG
>CAZPZQ010000615.1:0-1244 GCA_964590745.1 uncultured Mycobacterium sp.
TCACTGTCGCTCATCAGTTGCACCTGTCGCGGTTCACCAACATGGCACGGTGAGAACCAGCCGGTGCAGGGTCTCACGCCCCGTGTCGTATTCTCAGCGGCGGTGTCATCTCCTTGTCGTATGTCTCAACCCGTGTCATGCGGGCAGGGGTATACGGGATGAAATGATAGCTGATCGGCTGTCGTGGTGGTATGTCGCAAATGGGGCCGACGCGAACTGGTCACGTCGAGAGGCTGGCGGGAAATCTGTTGAAAATAGCCCGAAGTCAGATCGGTGTTTCGCAGCGCCACCTTGCCGAATTGGCAGGTATGCCACAGTCGACGATCGCCCGCATCGAATCAGGGACTCGGCAACCGTCACTGCCTGTCCTGGCGCGCATCCTGGCTGCGGTTGACCTCGAAGTCAGGATCCGCTTGGCGCCTCACGAGGGTCACGATGACGTACTAGATGCGACCGAAGCACGCCTGACACCGCCGCCGCGGTCGATGCCGACGGGTCGGGTGGGCTGGTGCCGGCCAAGCCCGGCCCGCGCCGCGCGCACAAGCTCACCGGCGAGGTCATGGCCTACGTGCAGCGGCTGCGCCGCGACGATCCGGGCCTGGGATCGGCGTCCCTGGCGGCCGCGATTGCCGAAAAGTTCGCGATCACGGTGCATCCGCGGTCGGTGGAGCGGGCGTTGGCCCGCGCTGAAAGTTCCAAAAGTGGAGGCGGGCAATGACATCACCAATGACTGCGATGGCGACGACGGTGGGATCGCTGGCTATGAACAGTTGCGTCGGCGGGCCTTGGGCGGTGACTCCGATGGGTGGCGGCTGGGGCTGGCGGTGCTGCAGCAGCGCGGAGTCGCGGCTTGGCTGCAGGTGCAGCAGCTCACCGCCGATATCCTGGCTATCCACTCCGAAGATATCAAGGGCGCGCTCCATATAGCTAGGCAGGGCTGGGTCCTCATCGAGTTATCGAATAGCTTCTAAGAAGCATAGAGCCTTATCCGAGCGGCAGGCATTGAGCTCCAACAGGCGGTTGCGCCCGGCGTCCCGCTCCGCCAGTTTCGCCTCGAACAGCGCCCGGGTTTCGCAAATGATTTCGTCCAGGCTCGGCGAGTCCAGCAGGGCGTCCGCCAGGGCGTCGCCCACGGCCTCGAACAGTTCGCTGCCTACCCCATGGGGCGCGCTGAAGGCGTCCATCCCTTCCCGATACCAGCGCAGCAGCTGCTCGGCGGGGCTGTGGCGGAATATCGGCACATG
>CAZPZQ010000616.1:0-1241 GCA_964590745.1 uncultured Mycobacterium sp.
CCACTACAGCCGCACGTGGCTGCAGCGGATGGCCGGCAAGCAGTTGGAGCGCCCGGTGGAGCAGCTCAAAACCGCGCGCCAGCTCGACCTGCCGCCCAAGTTGGCGATGCCGATGCGGGTGCTCGCGTCGACCACGGCGATCATGTGCCAACTGGACGCCCACGTGCCGGTCAAGCGACTCTCCGAGGAGCTGGTGCCGGGCTTCACCGAACCCGATATCGAGCCGGTCGGCCCGGCGGTCTAAGCCGCCGCGTCGGTGCCCGGGGCGTCCTTGCGGGGGCGCCCCCGCGGCCGCTTGCGGCTCACGATCGCGCCGCGATCGAAGATCTCGCCGCCCCAGACCCCCCACGGTTCGGCCCGCTCCAGCGCCATCGCGAGACAGTCACGTCGGATCGGGCAGTCCGCGCACAGTGCCTTGGCCCGTGCCAGGTCGGCCGGATCCTCGGCGAACCACAGGTCAGGATCGCGGTGGCACGGCAATTCCAGCCGCAGCCGGCCGGGTGGTGCCGATGCTGACATTGGACTGCTCACCTGCTTCCTGGTTCTGGTTGACGGTCGATGGTGGATCCGGACCAGGCGGCGAGTTGCCGACCCAAAAACGATGGCCACGGATCCTTTCCGGGTCCGTGGCCATCGGGCGGCTAAAGCGGGGAACTTAGGGAGGCTCCTGGCGCACGGACGCACCGGCTGCGGTGGCAGCAGCGCCATGACGGCGCGGCGCCGCCGCGGCAGCGGCATGCGCCGCCCGGCCGCGGTCTGCCGAGGTGCCCGTGCTGATCATGGTGACCCAGGCTAGCCGGTGCCGGCCGGCACGCACAACCGAATTTTCCTGCTGATGCGTATCGCCCCAACCGCGGGCCAGTTCGGCCACGGCCGGCTCGAACTGTTCGAGCTCGGGTGGCCCCGATACCGGGAAGGCGACCAATGCGACTTCGTCGGCGAGCAGTAATCGGGATCGAGCAGGGCGAGGGGGTCGCCACGGGCTTTCAACGCTTCGTAGCCGGCGCGGGAGGCGGCGTTGGCCCGACTATCAGCGGCAATCGCCTCGGCGGGCAGGGCGCCTTGCCGGCGGCCTCCGCCTGGCAATTGTCACAATCTGCCCAGACCGCCAACCCCTGGCTGCCCGATAATAGGTACCGATGGAAGCCACGAATGAGGTCCGACGTCCTGGTTACGCATCCCGTAACTCTGACGTTGACCGCAGAGGGCTTCATACTCTGCAGCGCATCTTGTAATGAGCT
>CAZPZQ010000617.1:0-1238 GCA_964590745.1 uncultured Mycobacterium sp.
TGGAGAATTTGTAGCCCTTGGTGTAGTCGAACTTCTCGACCGCGCGGATCAGCCCCAGGTTGCCTTCCTGGATCAGATCCAAAAATGCCATCCCGCGGCCGGTATAGCGTTTCGCCAACGAAACCACCAGCCGCAGGTTCGCTTCCAGCAGGTGGTTCTTAGCGCGGTCGCCATCACGGCAGATCCAGGCCATATCACGGCGATGGGCGACGGCGAGCTTCTCGCCCCGGTCGGCGTACTCGGCCATCTTCTGGGTGGCATAGAGGCCGGCTTCGATGCGCTTGGCCAGTTCGACCTCTTCTTCGGCGTTGAGCAACGCCACTTTGCCGATCTGCTTCAGGTAAGCGCGCACCGAATCCGCCGAAGCGGTGAGCTCAGCATCTTTGCGGGCCTGCCGCAGCGCCTCGGACTCTTCCTCGTCCCAGACGAAATCGCCGGATGCCTTGTCTTTTTCGGTCGGTTCGGCGATCTCGTCGTCGTCTTCGCTGGGGGTGTCGGCCCCGGCCGGCGCGACCTCCGGTGTGGTGTCGACTTCGACGCCGGCGTTGTCATCGGGACTGGTGTCCGCGTCGTCGGGGCCGTCGTCTTCGAGGTCTTCGAGATCCAGGTCAGCGTCGGCGATGTCGATGTCGTCATCGCCTGGCTCGGCGTCCAGCTCGACATCGGTGTCCAGGTCGTCGGTCGCCCGGTCGGGCTCGACGGCGCCGACGGTGTCGGCCGTGTTGTCGGCTCGTTGACCGCGGCCTTTGGTGGGAGCCGTTTTTTTCGCCGGGCTGCGGGCCGGGCGGGCCTTGGTTTTCGGCTGGCTCGCGGTGCTGTCCGCCGCAGTGCCCTTGGCCGCGCGGCTCCGGGCGGGGGTGCTCCTGGCCGGGGCGCTCTTGGCTGTGGCCTTCTTGGCGGCGCTGCTCTTGGCAGGGGCGCGGTCGGTGCCGGCTCGGGCGGCGGCTTTGGCCGCCCGCTTCGTCGGAGCAGCTCCATTGGTGGACTTCGCGGCGGCCCGCTCCGCCGGTGTTCGGGTGACCGACTTGGCCGGAGCCTTGGCGGCGCGTTTCTTCGGCTCGCCGGCTGCCCGCTTTGCCTTGGTCGCTGCCACGTCCACCCCTTCGCTCGGGCTGACTTTTCGGTTCGCCCGGCCATGCGCTACCGAAAGTGTCAGGTATGTGAGTATCGGCGTTGATATCAGCTGGGATAGTCGCCGCTATCGGTTAGGCGGCCGCCGGTGACCATTGTAACGACAG
>CAZPZQ010000618.1:0-1233 GCA_964590745.1 uncultured Mycobacterium sp.
TCGTCGATTTCGCGTAGCATCTCCATCGCCAGCGGGGTCAGGCGGGCCTCGGTGTTGTGGCTGACGAAGCCGTTGGTGATGAACGCGTGATCTGGCGAGTCGACTCGCAGGCTGTAGACCGGCTGCACCCCGGCGTCGGTCACGCTGACGACCTTGGCGTAGTAGTACCGGCCGTCGGTGAGCTCTTGTGCGATGGCGCGAACATCGGGATCGGCGATGCGGCGCAGGATTTCCTCGCCCCGGGTCCGCCAGCGCTGGACGCGGTCGACGTTGTGGCGGTTCAACCAGTCCTTGTCGATCCACCGACTGCCGCAGTGCCGGCGGATGAACCGGGCCAAGCCCGGGACATGATCGCTGTCCTCGCCGGCGCACACCGACATGGACGACAGGATTCCGGTCAGCTTCTCGTGCTTGGCGCCGCCGAAACCGACCTGGCTGGCGAAGAGTTCGGCTTGGGCGCGGTTGGCGATGACCACCTGGTATTCGCCGGCGGCGTGGCGGTAGCGGCACGCGATGACGCCGAACTCCAGCAGCATCTGTTGAACATCTTTGCTCAACCGCTCGCTGCGCGTCGAGTAAGAGATCTGGATCGCGTTGCGCGGCAGCGCAGAGCAGGATCCGTCGATCTCGAAGAGCGTTTGGAGGAAGACGCGTTTGACCGCAGCGGGGGAGTGCCACAGCCACTGGGGTATGAGCTTGTCCGCAGATCGCTGCCCCTCCATCGCCCACAGTCGGGTGATGGATCCCTCGCTGAGGAACGCGCCGGCCAGCAGCGCCTCCAGCACATCCGTTACCTCCGCCGGCCCCAACTCCGTTGGGGGAGTGCGCTGCAAGACGACATGGTCGTCGACGCGGATCTCTTCGACCAGCTTCCACAGCAGTGTCGGCACACCAGCCACATCGACCAGGCACAGCAGCGGATGGTTGGCCGTGCCGGTGACCTCGTACCCTTCAGCGGTGCGCACCGTGTAAGTCTGGTGGTTACCCGAATGAAACAGCCGATCAGCAACGACCGGATTGCTGTGCCGGTCAAGGACCTTGAGCTCGACTGCGTTGTCGGAGTTGGGTGGCGCGTCCGGAACGATGTCGGCCATCCGCACCGATTGCCCGAACGGCAGGCGCGCCAGTGTGTCTCCGGTACAGCAGTACCGCATCGCCGCCGGCGGGTCGTTCCCCGGTGAACCGAAGTTGCCCTGGCCATCGACCAGCGGGTAGCGCATCGACCACGGCTGG
>CAZPZQ010000619.1:0-1223 GCA_964590745.1 uncultured Mycobacterium sp.
GCTCGCGACCGCCTCCCAGCGAATCTCGCCCTGTGCGGTGCCGAACGTGGTGCCGTACAACTGGAGTTCGTTGAGCTCCTCCATGGTCCAGGCGCCTTCGGCAAAGACCACCACAGTGATGTCGATGCCCTCGCGGGCGGCGGTCTGCAACTCCATGATGTTGAAGCCGGCGGCCCCGTCACCGGTCACACAGACAACCTCGCGGTCCGGCGCGCCGAGTTTGGCGCCGATGGCGGACGGGATGCCGGTGCCCAGCATGCCAAGTTCGAGGATGGAGTGATATGAGTGCGGTCGGGTCGGCGGCAACGCGTTATAGGCCCACAGCGCGGTGTTACCGCCGTCGACGGTGTAGATGGCATCGGGCCCGAACACTGCGCCAACGACACCGGCGGCATGTGCGGGATGAATGTTGTCGCTCTGCCACTGCAGAATCGGCGCGGCTGCCTGCATGCGCACCTGCTCGTCGAGCTGGCGGTAGCGGGCCAGGTCCACCCCGTCGCGGGTGCCGAGGTCGATGGCGCGCAGTCGGGCCGCAATACCGTCCAGCGCCGCCTTTACATCGGATATGAGGCCGAGGTGCAGCGGTCGGGTAACGCCGAGGTGCCGTGGTTCGACGTCGATCTGGATCAGCTGCTTGCCCTGCTTATCACCCCAGTAACTGTCGTAGGGGACGTCCAGGTTTCCGATCCGCGAACCTGCCACCAGCAAGACGTCGGCCTCGCTGCGCGCCAGATCGCCGGCCGGGCCGAACCCGAACAGGTAGTTGGGGTGATCGGAGGGCACGCTGGCACGTCCTGCCATCGAGTTGATCACCGGGCAGCCGAGCAGTTCGGCGATCTCCAGCACGCTGTCGCGAGCGTCGCCGCGGTCTACGCCACTGCCCGCGAACAGCACTGGGCGACGCGCGGCCGCCAGCAGTGCCGCAGCCTCGTCGAGCTGTCGATCCGACGGTTGCGGCGGACCGGCGCGGTATGCACTCGGCGGCCACACCGGTGCGACCGCCGGGTTGCCGACCTCATACAGGATGGGTGCCGGCAGCTCGATGTGCACCGGTCCCGGCCGGCCACTGTGCATCTCACGAAACGCCAGCCGCAATACCTCGGGAATTCTCGACCACTCGAAGATCGGGCCACCCCACTTGACCGCGGGCCGGAACAGGTCGAGCTGGTCTTGACCCTGGAAGGTCGACGGCGGCGACGGGTAGACCACTCCGAGTCGATGCT
>CAZPZQ010000620.1:0-1220 GCA_964590745.1 uncultured Mycobacterium sp.
GATCTCGAACAGCTCCAGCAGGTCTTCCCGCATCGCGGGCTGTGACTCGCGGGTGATCTCGATATCGGGGACCATCCCGCCCCCGATTGCTCGGCACACCAGCAACGTCTTGCGCCAGTCGGCATCCATGCCGGGATGGTCGTCGCGGGTGTGCCCGCCACGGCTCTCGGTGCGCTCCAACGCAGCGCGCGCCACGCACTCGCTGACCAACAGCATGTTGCGCAAGTCGATGGCCAGGTGCCAGCCGGGGTTGTATTGCCGGTGGCCTTCGACGGTGAGGTTGGCGCACCGGGTTTTCAACTCTTCCAACTTGGTCAGTGCCTGCGCCATCTCGTCGGCGCGGCGGATGATGCCGACGAGGTCGTTCATCGCCTGTTGCAGCTCCGCGTGCAGGGCGTACGGATTCTCCGCCGCCGCGCCGCCGGTGGGCTCGTCGAACGGTGCCAGCGCCAGCTTGGCAGCGGCATCAACGGCAACCGAAGAGACGGCCGGACGGCCATTCAGCTGTTGCACGTACTCGGCGGCGCCGCGCCCCGCGCGACGGCCGAACACCAGTAAGTCGGACAGCGAGTTGCCGCCCAGTCGGTTTGAGCCGTGCATCCCGCCGGAGCACTCGCCGGCCGCGAACAATCCGGCGACGGTGGATGCGCCGCTGTCTGGATCGACCTCGATGCCACCCATCACGTAGTGACAGGTCGGCCCAACCTCCATCGGTTGCTTGGTGATGTCCACCCCGGCGAGCCGAGTGAATTGGTGATACATCGACGGCAGCCGTCGCTTGATGTCTGTCGACGTCAGCCGCGAGGCGATATCCAGGTACACTCCGCCGTGCGGTGAACCGCGGCCGGCTTTGACCTCCGAGACGATCGCCCGGGCGACCTCGTCGCGCGGGAGGAGGTCGGGCGGACGGCGCGCCGAGTCGTTGTCCTTGAGCCACTGGTCGGCCTCTTCCTCGCTTTCGGCGTACTGGCCTTTGAACACCGGCGGGATGTAGTTGAACATGAACCGGGTGTCTTCAGAGTTTTTGAGGATGCCGCCATCGCCGCGGACACTTTCGGTGACCAGGATCCCCTTCACACTCGGTGGCCACACCATGCCGGTCGGATGGAACTGGACGAACTCCATATTGATCAGCGTCGCACCGGCCCGCAGCGCCAACGCGTGTCCGTCGCCGGTGTACTCCCAGGAGTTCGAGGTGACCTTGAACGATTTGCCGATCC
>CAZPZQ010000621.1:0-1219 GCA_964590745.1 uncultured Mycobacterium sp.
CTTGTGTGTCTGCTCACGCTCAGACCGCGCGCGTGAGGTCGTCGACCGTGTTGAGGTGCTCCCAGGGCAGTTCGATGTCGGTGCGGCCGACGTGGCCGTAGGCGGCGGTCGGCGCGTAGATGGGCCGCAGCAGGTCCAAGTCGCGGATGATCGCGCCGGGCCGCAGGTCGAACACCTCCCCGATGGCCTTCTCGATCTTGATCGGGTCGACGGTCTCGGTACCGAACGTCTCGACGAACAGACCGACCGGCGCCGCCTTGCCGATCGCGTAGGCGACCTGGACCTCGACGCGTTCGGCCAGGCCCGCGGCGACGATATTTTTGGCCACCCACCGCATCGCGTAGGCCGCCGAGCGGTCCACCTTGGACGGGTCCTTGCCGGAGAACGCGCCGCCGCCGTGGCGGGCCCAGCCACCGTAGGTGTCGACGATGATCTTGCGTCCGGTCAACCCGGCGTCGCCCATCGGCCCGCCGAGCACGAACTTGCCGGTCGGGTTGACCAGCAGCCGCACCTCGGCGGTGTCCATGGTGTCGTGCCCGAGATCGTTGAGCACGGTGTTGACTACCTTCTCCCGGATGTCCGGGGCCAGGGTGTTGTCCAGGTCGACACCATCGGCGTGCTGCGTGGAGACGACGACGGTGTCCAACCGCACCGGCGTGTTGCCGTCGTAGGCGACGGTGACTTGGGTTTTGCCGTCCGGGCGCAAGTAGGGCAACACGCCGCCCTTCCGCACCTCGGTGAGCCGCCGGGCCAGCCGGTGGGCCAACGCGATCGGCAGCGGCATCAGCTCCGGCGTGTCAGAGATCGCATAGCCGAACATCAATCCCTGGTCGCCGGCGCCCTGCGTGTCCAGCGGGTCACCGGCGCCCTCCACCCGGGCCTCGTGGGCGGTGTCCACGCCCTGGGCGATATCGGGCGATTGTGCGCCGATGGCGATGTTCACCCCGCAGGAGGCGCCGTCGAAGCCCTTGTCGGAGGAGTCGTAGCCGATCTCCAGGATGCGGTTGCGGACGGTTTCGGTGATTTCGGCGAACGCCTGCTTGGCCGACGTGGTCACCTCCCCGGCGACATGCACCTGACCGGTGGTGACCATCGTCTCCACCGCGACCCGTGAGCGGGGGTCATCGGCTAACAGCGCATCGAGCACCGAGTCGCTGATGGCGTCACAGATCTTGTCGGGATGGCCCTCGGTCACCGACTCACTGGTGAACAGCCGACC
>CAZPZQ010000622.1:0-1218 GCA_964590745.1 uncultured Mycobacterium sp.
AAGCACACTCCGGGGTGGTGCTGGACGGTCTGACAAATCGCTACGGGGTGGCGGTGGACACCATCCCGCTGCGGATACCGCTGCGGGAAACCTTCGCCGCCAAGGCGAAAGGACATGGCCGGCACGTCAAACAGTCCGGCGGCCACGGCCAGTACGCGGTCTGCGACATCGAGGTGGAGCCGCTGCCGGAAGGCTCGGGCTTTGAGTTCGTCGACAAGGTGGTCGGTGGCGCGGTGCCGCGTCAGTTCATCCCCAGCGTGGAGAAGGGAATCCGGTCCCAGATGGAGAAGGGCGTCACCGGTGAGGCCGGCAGCGGGTATCCGATGGTCGACATCCGGGTCACCCTGTTGGACGGCAAAGCGCACAGCGTCGACTCGTCGGACTTCGCCTTTCAGATGGCTGGAGCGGTCGGATTGCGCGACGCCGCTGCGGCCACCCGGGTGACGCTGCTCGAGCCGATCGACGAGGTCACTGTGTTGATCCCGGACGAGTTGGTCGGTTCGGTGATGGGCGACTTGGCTGCCCGTCGTTCCCGAGTGCTCGGCACCGACAAGGTGGGTGCGGACCGCACACTGGTGAAAGCCGAAGTGCCGCAAGTAGAGTTGACCCGCTACGCCATCGACCTGCGTTCGCTGTCGCACGGGGCCGGCTCGTTCACCCGCGCATTCGTCCGGTATGACCCGATGCCGGAAGCAGCCGCCGCTCAGGCCCGCGCGGCCACCTGAGCCGGGTAGCGCCGACAAGGAGGACTGAGAACTGATGTCGACAATCGCCGGGCTGCCGGCCCACATCCTGCTAAACCATTTCGTCGTGGTGCTGATGCCGCTCACCGCGGTCCTGCTGATCATCTGCGCGGTGTGGCCGGCCGCCCGGCAGCGTTTGGTCTGGCTGGTGCTGGTGCTGGCGTTGGTCACCCTCGTCATCACACCGATCACCGTCAAAGCCGGTGAATGGCTCGGCGAGCATGTGGACGAGACAGCTGCGGCCGACGCCCACATGGAGTTGGGCGAGCACGCCACCCTGTTCGCCGCGTTGCCGCTTTTCGTCGCCGCCCTGCTGTTGGCCGGCCTGCACGTCATGCTGCAGCGCCGCACCGTGCGTCCGCTGCTGCACTGGGGCATGGCCGCGATCGTCATCGTCGGGTCCGGCTGGACCATGTATCAGATCCACAGCATCGGCGAATCCGGCGCACGGGCGGCCTGGGGATCGTGTTGTTAA
>CAZPZQ010000623.1:0-305 GCA_964590745.1 uncultured Mycobacterium sp.
GACTCGATGGTTATCTGGAGTGTTGCTCGCGATTGGGATTGTGACCTGCATGTCTGTGTCGTGGAGGGTGTCTATGACGCGCCGGGGGATGGATACTATCGGCGGTCAGCACGGACCGATCATTGCCGAATTGTGATGCGTCGGTTCGTGTGGGCGACCGGTGCCGTCACGCAGTTGGCCGAGAGCATAGGCGAGTTGGCGGCGTAGCCGTTGGTTCTCGTCGGCGAGTTCGCGGTTTCGGCGGTTGGCGACTTCGAGGCGCTGGCGCAGGGAGTCGTCGCTGGCGCGTTGACGGGCAGGTAACG
>CAZPZQ010000623.1:315-1215 GCA_964590745.1 uncultured Mycobacterium sp.
CGTGGCTCGGGCCGGTGTTGGGCTTGGAGCCGACGGATTTCGTCTTTGAGGTCAGTCTGGGTGTAGATCCACGAGCGGGACACGCCGGCGTGGCGGGCGACGGATTCGAACGTGATCGATGCGCCGGTTCGGTCGAGTTCGTGTAGTGCAGCGATGGCTTTGGCGCGTGTGTGTTCGTGCCGATGCTTGGCGGCGTTGACGAGGTGGATGCTGTTGTCAGCGAGCATGTTTAGCATTTTCAGGTTCTGGATCGTTGAGGCCGGTGATGATGTTGTCCAGGTTGTGCAGCACTTGGCGGTTCATCTCGGCGAGTCGTTGTTGTCCGCGGGCTTCCGCGGCAGTGATCAGCTGCAGGGTCTGTTGCCGCTGCTGGCGGTGCTGGGGCAGGAACTCGGCGGTGGTGAGGAACATCGGACAGGTCAGGCAGGCGTTGGCGTGCGGGCAGCTCTGCTGCACCGGCAGTCCGCAATAGCCGTTGGGTAAGGCCTGGGTGGCCTGGCCGAGCCGCTGTTTGGCCCACGCGGCCTCCGCGATGGGCCCAGCCGGGTCGAACGCGATGGTGGCGCCGTGGATGTCGACCTTGCGGGCCGCCTCCCACTGACGGCGCACGGTGGTGTCGTGTAGGCGGGCGTAGTGCCCGGTCATCTGCGCGGAGTCGTGGTCCAGGAGGCGCCGCACCACCTCTTGCGGGACGTCGCGGTTGATCAGCCGGGTGCCTAGGGTGTGGCGCCACTGGTGCGGGGTCAGGTGCGCCGGCTGGCCGTACTCGTCACGAATATCGCAGACGGACAGCCAGCGCAGCAGCGCCATCCGGTAGGTGGGGCTGCCGATCGGGTGGGTGCCGTCGATATTCTTCGTCGGCCGCGGGAACAACCCCGGCGTACCTGCCGGCCAACGCTG
>CAZPZQ010000624.1:0-1196 GCA_964590745.1 uncultured Mycobacterium sp.
CCCCGGCGTGCACAGCACGTTGACCATCCCGGTCTCGTCTTCGAGGTTGACGAACGTCACTCCGCGGGCGGTGGCCGGCCGCTGCCGGTGCGTCACCGCCCCGGCGACCAGCACCCGGGTGCCGTCTGGCACGTCGGCCAGCCGTGCGGCCGGGACGACCCCGAGCGCGTCGAGGTCAGCCCGCAAGAACTGGGTCGGGAAACAGTCCGGGGAGACGCCGGTGGCCCACACGTCGGCGGCGGCCAACTCTGGCCCGCTCATTCCGGGCAGCTCCGGAATGTGCGACCCGTCCGCACCGAGAGCGCCCACCCCGGGCAGCCGATCCGGCCGCTGGGTGGCGGCCGTCCCGGCCGCCCACAGCGCCTGGCGTCGAGACATCGAAAAACAGCCCAACGCACCGGCAGTGGCCAGCGCCTCAGCTTGTGGCACGGAAAGCTGCACCCGGGCCGTCAAATCCGGCAACGAGACAAACGGCCCGCCGGTGTTGCGCTCTGCCACCAACCGTTCGGCGAGCTCATTGCCGATGTGTCGGACGCTGCCCAGGCCCAACCGGACCGTCTTCCCCGCATCTTCCAGGGTGGCGTGCGCCAGACTGGCGTTGACGTCCGGGCCGTGCACCGTCACCTGATGGCGTCGTGCGTCGGCCACCAGCGACTGCGGCGAGTAGAAGCCCATCGGCTGGGCTCGCAGCAGCGCGGCGCAGAACGCCGCCGGATAGTGCAGTTTGAACCACGCTGAGTAGAACACCAGTGACGCGAAGCTCAACGCATGGCTCTCTGGAAACCCGTAATTGGCAAAGGCTTCCATTTTTTCGTAGATCCGGTCGGCTGTCTCACCGGTGATGCCGTGCAGATCTCGCATGCCGGTGTAGAACCGGTCACGCAGCCGCCGCATCCGCTCGGTGGACCGTTTGGACCCCATGGCGCGGCGCAGTTGATCGGCTTCGGCGGCGGTGAACCCGGCGCAGTCGACCGCCAGCTGCATCAACTGCTCCTGAAACAGCGGCACCCCCAACGTTTTCCGTAACGCCCGCTGGGTCGACGGATGATCGTAGGTCACCGGGTCGACGCCGTTGCGGCGCCGGATGTAGGGGTGCACCGAACCGCCCTGGATCGGCCCCGGGCGGATCAGCGCCACCTGCACCACCAGGTCGTAGAACTCGCGGGGCCGCAGCCTCGGCAAGGTGGCCATCTGGG
>CAZPZQ010000625.1:0-270 GCA_964590745.1 uncultured Mycobacterium sp.
AAAGGCGTTCGGCGCCTATCTGATCGACCAGCCGCTGATGCGCAATGTGATCGCCGACCTGGCGGTGGAAGCCGAAGCGGCCACTATGGTCGCCATGCGGATGGCCGGCGCCACCGATCGGGCGATCCATGGTGACAACCGGGAGGCGCTGTTGCGCCGCCTCGGGCTGGCGGCCACCAAGTACTGGGTGTGCAAGCAATCCGCACCGCACGCCACCGAGGCGATGGAGTGCCTGGGCGGCAACGGCTACATCGAGGATTCGCTGATGCC
>CAZPZQ010000625.1:280-1196 GCA_964590745.1 uncultured Mycobacterium sp.
TACCGCGAAGCGCCGCTGATGGGCATCTGGGAAGGCTCCGGCAACGTCAGCGCGCTGGATACGCTGCGGGCCGCGGCGACCCACCCCGAGTCGGTCGAGGTGCTCTTCGACGAACTGACCCGAACCGCCGGACAGGATCCGCGACTCGGCGCTCACGTCGACGCGCTCAAGGCCCAGCTCGGCGACCTCGGCGATATCGATAATGCCCAATACCGAGCCCGCAAGATCGCCGAAGACATCACCGTGGCGCTGCAGGGCGCGCTGCTGGTCCGGCACGGCCACCCCGCCGTCGCCGAGGCATTTCTGACCAGCCGGATCGCCGGACAGCACGGCGGAGCGTTCGGTACACTGCCGACCGGGCTGGACACGGCGCCCATCATCGAGCGCGTGCTGGTGAAGGGATAACCGCGGTATGACGAAGGCGATCGGTCCGGTCGACTTCGACAACTTGAAAACTATGACCTATCAGGTCACCGACCGGGTCGCGCGGATCACCTTCAACCGTCCGGACAAAGGTAACGCGATCGTGGCCGACACGCCGTTGGAGTTGGCGGCGTTGGTCGAGCGGGCTGATCTGGATCCGCATGTGCACGTGATCCTGGTGTCCGGGCGCGGTGACGGGTTCTGCGCGGGTTTCGATTTGAGCGCCTACGCCGAAGGGTCGGCGAGGGCGGGCGGCGCCGCCACCAACCGGGGCACCGTGCTGGACGGCAAGACCCAAGCCGAGAACCACCGACCGGACCAGCCGTGGGATCCGATGATCGACTACCAGATGATGAGCCGGTTCGTCCGCGGCTTCTCGGCGTTGATGCACGCCGACAAACCGACGGTGGTGAAGATCCACGGCTATTGTGTGGCCGGCGGCACCGACATCGCCTTGCACGCCGACCAACTGATCGCCGCGGCGGATGCCAAA
>CAZPZQ010000626.1:0-1187 GCA_964590745.1 uncultured Mycobacterium sp.
AGAGCATCTGACTACGGATCAGAAGGTTGGGGGTTCGAATCCCTTCGGGCGCGCTATTTTTGGCCAGCGCGGAAACCTGCGTTGGCGCAATGGGATCACCCGCCTTGGTTAACCGACCCGCAGCGGCCTGCCACGTCGTCGCGCTGCCGTTGAGTGTGGGCTCAGGGTGACATCTCGGCGGATGCTCCGCCGTGGTTGCACACTCAGCGCGGCCCGGAAGCCGGCCGCGAGCCGCGAACCTGCTCGTCGCCGCAATTTCTACCGAGATTTCTCTATTTCTCCAACGTCAACGAGGAACTGATCGTAGCCTGAGAACGTATTTTGCATCGCCGTCAGTTCCTAGGTGCAAGCCCGGGTTAGCGGAAGGAAGGCGGAACGATGGCTCGGTACAAGGGCGCCACGCCCAACCGTCAACCGGGCAACCCTAAACGACGCCGACGCCGGCGCGTGGCGGGTTTCGGCGTGTCCGCGGCGACCTTTCTGGCGTGCGGGATCAGCCCCCTCGCCATGGCTCCGGCGGCACGGGCCGACGCTTTCGGTCTGCTCGACCTCATCGACCCGTCGTCCTGGGCGACGGCGGCCTGGGACGGTATTGACTGGGGTTCTTTCGCCGACCCGGTGGCTTGGGACGCCGCGCTAGCAGATTTGAGTGACGCCTGGAGCCTGAACAGCCTGGCGTTGGACTCTCAGCCTCACCCGGCGTCATTCCCCGACCCGTTCGCGTCCTTTATGCGCGACGTCAATAGCTGGGTGGTGACCAACTGGATCGACACCCCGTTCGGGCAACAGGTGGACAACCTGATCAACCCGTTCTTCACCGCGGAGGGCCTCAATGCGTGCGGCCTGATCTGCAACGGCGTCGACGGAACGGCCGCCAATCCGGACGGGGGAGCCGGCGGCTGGTTGTTCGGCAACGGCGGCGACGGCTGGAACGCCGACGGCACCGATGGTCAGTTCGCCGGCGGTGCCGGTGGTAATGCCTTCTGGTTCGGCAACGGTGGTCATGGCGGTGACGGCATCGACGGGGGCGCCGGCGGAGCTGGCGGCAACGGCGGGCTGTTCTCAGGTAACGGTGGCGACGGCGGTGACGGCGGCGACGGCGCCGCCGGCCTGCTCGGCGGCGGCGGCGGCGGCGGCGGTGGCGACGGCGGAGCTGGGTCTTGGTTCAGCTAGGGCGTCAAGGGTGG
>CAZPZQ010000627.1:0-1184 GCA_964590745.1 uncultured Mycobacterium sp.
GGCTGCTGCGCCAGACGCCCTTCGATACTGCGAAAACCTCGATGCGGAACCGTAAAGCCCTGTCTAACAGCGCTTTTCGTGCACCGCTTGGATGGTGGTCCAAACGGTGCGCGACCCGCGGCGACACCGCAAGCGAGTGCTCAGATGCCCAGGCCATCAATTTCACACCGCACGGCGTGTCGCGCGTGTCGCCACCAGTGCAGTCGGGAATGGCCCCGCTCGATGACGTAACATACGTATCACAAAATGCCGCTCCCGGGCGCTCAGAAGCCCCATCCGGGCCGTCACTTGCTGCTGCGCCACACCCGGTCGAACGGCAGCCGCCAGGCGTGCGGCGCGATCAGCTGGTGGATCGCGTTGGGCCCCCAAGAACCGACGTCGTAGCCCCGCACCGGCGGCGGGTCGTCCAGCAGCGGGGCGGACACCTCCCACAGCCGCTCGATCCCCTGTGAGGTGGTGTACAGGGTGTGGTCGCCGTGCATGGCGTCCAGGATCAACCGCTCGTAGGCCTCCAGCACGTCCCCGGCGGTCTCGGTGTCGGCCAGCCGGAACTGCATGCTGTGTTTGTCCAGCTTCATGCCCGGGCCGGGACGTTTGCCGTAGAACGAGAGCGAGACCTTGAACTGGTCGGCCAGGTCGAAGGTGAGGTGGTCCGGGCCGTGCGCACCGACCCCGGACCCCAGCGGGAACATGCTTCTGGGCGGCTCCCGGAAGGCGATCGAGATGATTCGCTGGCCCTCGGCCATGCATTTGCCGGTCCGCAGGTAAAACGGCACGCCGGCCCACCGCCAGTTGTCAATCTCGCATTTGAGGGCGACGAACGTCTCGGTGTCCGAATCGGACGCCACCCCCGGCTCGTCACGGTAACCGCGGTATTGGCCCCGCACCACGTTGTGCGGATTCAGCGGAACCATGGACCGGAACACCTTGTTCTTCTCCACACCGATCGCCTCGGAGGCCAACTCGGTCGGCGCCTCCATCGCGACGAACGCCAGCACCTGGAACAAGTGGGTCACCACCATGTCCCGGAACGCGCCGGTCGGTTCATAGAACGCCGCCCGGCCCTCCAGGGAAAGCTTCTCCGGGACGTCGATCTGGATGTGGTCGATGAAGTTGCGGTTCCAGATCGGCTCAAACAGGCCGTTGCCGAACCGGAAAGCCAGGATGTTCTGCGCCGGCTCCTT
>CAZPZQ010000628.1:0-1179 GCA_964590745.1 uncultured Mycobacterium sp.
TGTCCGCCACTGGGCAGTTCTTATTGGCCACCAGTGGGCAGTTCTCGTGTCCGCCCCTGGGCAGTTTCAGATGGCCATCGACACACCGGTGGCGTGCGTGCTCACCTTGCCTCCTCAGCCGATGGCGCCGGCTACTGCCGCATATTGGAGTGGGCACGCCAACACGCCCCCGGCCGTCGGGTCTGGGCGTTGGAAGGGACCGGGAGCTTCGCCGCGGGATTATCGGAGGCGTTGGCGCAGGCCGGAGAGGATGTCGTCGAGGTCGGCGGTGTCAAACGCGTTCGAGGCGCCAAAAACGACCGAATCGACGCGATCCGTGCGGCACGCACCGCACTGGGCCGCGACCACCAGGCAAGTCCGCGCGCTCATGGACTCCGAGCGGCGATCCGCGCCTTGACCGCGACCCGAGAGTCGGTTATCGCCTGTCGTACCAAGGCAATCAACGAACTCAAGAGCCTGATCGTCGTTGCCCCTGAGCATCTGCGAGCGAGCTTGCGCGGCATGTCGTTGACCAAGCAACTTGCCCGCATCGAGGCAATGGCTGCGACTGACGCGGCGACCGTCGAACACCGCGTCACCGTTTTGACCATGCAGTCGATCACCGCCCGCATCCGTTTCCTTACCGACCAGCTCGCCGACCTCGACCCAGAGCTGGACCGCTTGCTAAAGCAGCACCCCGCTGGCCCGGCATTGCTCGCTCAACCAGGCGTCGGACCCGTCGTAGCTGCGCAACTGCTGCTGGGCTGGTCGCACCCGGGGCGGGTCCGAAACGAAGCCGCGTTCGCCTCCTTGGCCGGTGTCGCGCCACTGGATGCCAGCAGCGGACTCCACACCAAACATCGCCTCAACCGCGGCGGAGATCGGACCCTCAACCGGGCCCTGCACACCGTGGCGCTGACCCGGATGCGCATTCACCCTCAGACCCGCAGCTATGAGATCAGACGCACCGCCGAAGGCAAGACGCACCGAGATATCCGACGGTGCCTCAAACGCATCATCGCCAGGCAGCTCTATCAAGTAATGGAAGCGGCCACCCGCGCCGCCGTCGCCCCAACGGCGGCTTGACAAACATAGGAGCGTCCAACGGGCTGCTGCGCCAATACTTCCCCAAGGGCACCGACCTATCCCGATGGTCCGCCGTGGACCTCGAAGAGGTCGCGCTCGCACTCAACAACTGGC
>CAZPZQ010000629.1:0-1162 GCA_964590745.1 uncultured Mycobacterium sp.
CCCACACCCCGGTGTTCCACCAGGTCGAGGGCTTGGCGGTGGACCGCGGCCTGACCATGGCGCACCTGCGCGGCACCCTGGATGCGTTCGCCCGCGCCGAGTTCGGCCCGGCGGCCCGCACCCGGATTCGCCCGCATTTCTTTCCGTTCACCGAGCCGTCGGCCGAGGTCGACGTCTGGTTCGCAGGTAAGAAGGGCGGCGCCGGCTGGGTGGAATGGGGCGGCTGCGGGATGGTGCACCCCAACGTCTTGGCAGCCGTCGGCATCGATGCCGGCGTCTACTCCGGCTTCGCCTTCGGCATGGGCTTGGAGCGCACGCTGCAATTCCGCAACGGTATTCCGGACATGCGCGACATGGTCGAAGGCGACGTCCGGTTTTCGCTACCGTTCGGGGTGGGCGCCTGATGCGCGTCCCATACAGCTGGCTGCGCGAGGTCGTGACAGCAGGTGCGCCGGACTGGGACGTGCCGACCGACGAGCTGGAACAGGCCCTGCTCCGCATCGGCCACGAAGTCGAAGCGGTCCACGCCCTCGGGCCGGTCCGTGGGCCGCTGACCATCGGCCGGGTCGTCGACATCGAAGAACTCACCGAGTACAAAAAACCGATTCGTGCCTGCCGCGTCGATGTCGGCGAACCCGTCCCGCGCGAGATCATCTGCGGTGCCACCAATTTCACGGTTGACGACGCGGTGGTCGTCGCGCTGCCCGGTACCGTGCTGCCCGGCGACTTCACCATCACCGCCCGGCAAACCTACGGTCGCCGTTCGGACGGGATGATCTGCTCGGCTGCCGAGCTGCGGCTGGCGGCAGATCATTCCGGCATCCTGGTGCTGCCACCGGGAACCGCCGAACCGGGAGCCGGCGCCGTCACGGTGTTGGGCCTCGACGACGCGGTGTTCGAGTTGGCCATCACCCCCGATCGTGGCTACTGCATGTCGGTGCGTGGGCTGGCCCGCGAAATCGCCTGCGCCTACGACCTGGACTTCGTCGACCCGGCTGCGGTGCCGGCGCTGCCGGCCGAGGGTGCGGCGTGGCCGCTGACCGTGCAGGCCGAAACCCGGGTCCAGCGGTTCGCATTGCGGCCGGTCACCGGAATCGATCCGGCGGCGGTGTCGCCGTGGTGGTTGCAGCGCCGGCTGCTGCTGTCGGGCATCCGCGCCATC
>CAZPZQ010000630.1:0-1153 GCA_964590745.1 uncultured Mycobacterium sp.
TCCGCTGGAGCCGGCTGCTCCAGAGGAGAAGGTGGTCGCGCTGCTCAAGTAGCTCTGGGATGATGTTGCGTCTGTGCCGCGCCGACGCTCAGACTTGACTGGATCTTCGACGAGCGGACTCGGCCACGATCACCTTGGCCAATGCGGCGGTGTCAGCGTCCGGCCACTCCGGGGCATGCCAGTCAGCCACCACCGCCAGGCCGCCGTCGAGGAACTGTTGGCGGCACTGACCGCGCTGGACCTTGCCACTGGAGGTGGTGGGGATCGACAGATGCTCCACCAAGATGACGTGCTGGGCGTCGATGCCGTGGTGGTGATTGATCGTGGACCGGATGTCGTACAAGACGTCGCCGAGTTGGTCGCCGCTGACATGGCGGCGGTCCACCTCCTGCACGACGACCAGTCGTTCGTCGACACCGAGCCCGGACGGCGTCACCGCAAAGACCGCACCCCGGCCTGACACCAGCGACCGGTGACAATCCTGCACAGTGAGCTCGACATCATTGGGGTAATAGTTGTGGCCGTCGATGACGACGAGGTCCTTGACGCGTCCGGTGATGAACAGCTCGCCCGCGCACAGGAAGCCCATGTCCCCGGTGCGCAGAAACGGACCTAGCGTCTTGCCGTCCACCGGCTCAGATAGATATGCCGCGAAGGTATGTTCGGTCTCCTCGGGTTTCCTCCAGTAACCCCTAGCAACGCTGGGGCCGGCGACCCATATCTCGCCTGCCTCGTCCGGCCCGCACGGCCGCCGGGTTTCCGGATCGACGATGACGACGTCCTGTCCGCCGCGAGGCTCACCGCAGCCGACCAATGCCAGGGCGCTGGGGTGCTGCGCCGCGACATCGACGACCCGGTTTTCACCCAGCGCGTCGCGATCGATGTATCGGACCCCCGGCACGGCGTTCTTCGCGCCGCCGGCTACCAGCAGGGTGGCCTCGGCCAACCCGTACACCGGAACAAACGCCTCCAGCTGGAAACCGGACGCCGCGAAGGCGTCGGCGAAAGCAACCAGGGTTGCGGCACGCACCGGTTCGGCACCATTCATGGCGGTGGACAAGCTGGACAGATCGAGCGCTGCCCGCTCGGCCGCGGTGCTGCGCTCGACGCACATCTCGTAGGCGAAGTTCGGCGCGGTGGTCATGGTGCCGCG
>CAZPZQ010000631.1:0-1143 GCA_964590745.1 uncultured Mycobacterium sp.
ACGCCGCCTGAATTCTTCCTCGACCGCGGTCTAGGCACTGGAGTTGCGAAAGGCTTACAGCAGCTCGGCTGGCTAATTCACCGGACCGCGGATCATTTCCCCAACGACGCTCAGGCAGTCAATGACGTTGCATGGATGCACTACGGTTTGAAGCACGGCTGGTTTCCACTGCACAAGGACGGACGTATCCGCGGTCGCGAGGTCGAGAGAAGACCTCTGGTGGAGTTCGACGCACCCATGTTCTACCTAGATAACCAGCAGTTGAAAGTCAAGGAGATGGTTCGCCGCTTCCACAGTGCGCAGCACCAGATCTATCGTCGTGCGCTCATAGGCGGTGCTGGCTGCTACGCAGTTTCAGCGAACGGAATCCGCCGCACATGGCCGTAACGTTTGACCGGCCCGCGCAGACCGGTTTTACCGCATTCGAATGCTTAATGCGTTCTGTCGGCTCTCGCTCTGATGAGACAAACGGTCAGACGAGCCGGTTATGACGTTGTGGGCAGCCCATGCGACGTAAAGAGCCCCTCGTCAGCCGTACCAGTCCCGTTCATCCGAACCCGAGAAGTCGTCGAAGTCTGGGGCGATCGTGACCCGCCCTTTCCAGGCACCCGGACTGCGTTCGACCCGGGCGGGTTGATACCGGACCAACCGCGCGATCGGCCGACCGCGACGCCTGATCACCACTTCGGCGCCATCCTCCACGCGAGCAAGCAGCCGTGAAAAGTGCGTCTTCGCGTCGTCCACGTCGATTGAATCCGTGCCCATGCTGACCAGTGTCGCGGGCTGACCACAGTTGGCCAAGCGGTCCACCGACGCGGAACCCGTAACGTGGCAGCTATGCGTGCCATCGTCGCCGAGTCCGCCGATCGCCTGGTCTGGCAGGACGTCCCCGACGTCTCCGCTGGCTCAGGAGAGGTGTTGGTGCGGGTCACCGCGGCGGGGGTGAACCGCGCCGATCTGCTGCAGGCCGCCGGGCATTACCCGCCGCCATCGGGTGCCAGCGAGATCATCGGGCTGGAGGTGTCCGGCGTGGTCGCCCAGGTCGGCTCCGGGGTGTCCGAATGGACTGTCGGACAAGAGGTCTGCGCGCTGCTGGCCGGCGGCGGCTACGCCGAGTACGTCGCGGTGCCGGCCGCGCAGGTG
>CAZPZQ010000632.1:0-1137 GCA_964590745.1 uncultured Mycobacterium sp.
GCCCCGGCCATCGCGACCACCGGCGCATAGGAGTCGTAGAAGGGTTCGATCAGCAGCACTTCGGAGCCCGGTTCGACCAGACCGATCACCGCCGCGGCGATGGCTTCGGTGGCTCCGACCGTCACCAGCACCTCGGTGTCCGGGTCGTAGTCGACGCCGAAATGGCGTTTGCGCTGGCCGGCGATGGCCTGGCGCAGCGGCGCGATACCGATACCCGGCGGGTACTGGTTGACCCCCTCGGCGATGGCGTCTTGAGCGGCTTTGAGCATGGCCGGCGGCCCGTCTTCGTCGGGGAAGCCCTGGCCCAGGTTCACCGCGCCGATCCGGGCGGCCAACGCCGACGTCTCGGCGAAGATGGTGGTGGCGTACGGACGCAGCCGCGAAACCGTCATGGTCAGAAAGCGTAGGCGGCCGATATCCCAACCAACAGGTTGATCGGCGACCCTGTTAGGCTGGTTGATACGGGATTACGCTCCCACCAGATGTACCACCAATCCCAGTTGAAGAGGTACCAGCCATGTCTGAAGAAGCTTTCATCTACGAGGCCATTCGTACTCCGCGCGGCAAGCAGAAAAATGGTTCCTTGAACGAGGTCAAACCGCTGAATTTGGTCACCGGGCTGATCGACGAACTGCGCTCGCGGTTCCCCGAGCTGGACATGAACCAGGTCAGCGACGCCATCATGGGTGTGGTGTCGCCGGTCGGTGACCAGGGCGCCGACATCGCCCGCACCGCCGTGCTGGCCGCGGGCTTGCCGGAAACCACCGGCGGAGTGCAGCTCAACCGGTTCTGCGCGTCCGGCCTGGAGGCCATCAACATCGCCGCTGCCAAGGTACGGGCCGGTTTTGACGACCTGGTGCTAGCCGGCGGCGTGGAGTCGATGAGTCGGGTCCCGATGGGATCCGACGGCGGCGCGTGGGCCACTGACCCGGAGACCAACTACGCCCTCGGCTTCGTGCCGCAGGGCATCGGCGCTGACCTGATCGCCACTATCGAGGGCTTCTCCCGCGAAGACGTCGACGCGTTCGCGCTGCGATCCCAGCAGCACGCTGCCGCGGCCTGGTCGGGGGGCTACTTCGCCAAGTCGGTGATTCCGGTCAAAGACCAGAACGGGCTGGTGATCCTGGACCACGACGA
>CAZPZQ010000633.1:0-1132 GCA_964590745.1 uncultured Mycobacterium sp.
AATTTGCCCAGCGACAGGTCGATCTTGGCGAGTTGAGCCTCCTCCAGCGTCATGTCGTCGCGCTCGAAGTAGGCGCAGCTGTAGGTCCGGGTCGGATCCAGAAACAGCTGGAAAAACTCGTCGGATAGGTCGTAGTGGGCCTGCACCTTGTCGAAATGGGGGTCGAGGTTGGTCGTCAACGGTGTGTCCCTCTGGTATAGATGCCGAAACCGGTCGTCCCCGTCGAGAACCGGCCAAGAATGCCACCGCGCGGAGCGTCGCGGCCGGCCGCCGACGGCCGACGGTGCCGCGCTATTTCTGCAGAGTGTACTGGTGGACGCTGGTGTAGCCGTCCTGGAACAGTTTGACACAGCCGTTGAGGTACTTGTCGTAGCGGTCGTAGACCTGTTGCGACTGGGCGGCGATCGCCGCGTCTTGGTTGGCGGCCAGCGCGGCCGCCCAGTCCTGTAGCGTCCGCGTGTAGTTCGGCCCGATCTCATGCACCCGGCTCACGGCGAAGCCGGCTTCGGTGGCTCGGTCTTCGACCATGGACACCGTCGGCAGCTGCCCGCCCGGGAAGATTTCGGTCATGATGAATTTGTTGAACCGGGCCATCTCCATGGTCAACGGGAGGCCTCTTTCCAGGCAGTCATTTTGGGTGATCGCGGTGATGGTGTGCAGCAACATCACCCCGTCGCGTGGCAGCACCCGGTAGGCCGTTTTGAAGAAGTCCGGGTAGCGCTTGTGGCCGAAGTGTTCGAAAGCGCCGATGGATACGATCCGGTCGACGTTGTCGTCGAACTCCTCCCAGCCTTGCAGGCGCACCTCGACGCTGCGGGTGGTGGGGACCTTGGCCAGTTTGGCTAGCGCGTATTCGCGTTGGCGTTCGGACAGGGTGAGGCCGATCACGTTGACGTCGTATTTTTCGATGGCGCGTTGCATGCCGCCGCCCCAACCGCAGCCGATGTCGAGCAGCGTCATGCCCGGTTGTAGGTCCAGTTTGCCCAGCGCCAGGTCGAACTTGGCGTTTTGGGCTTCGTCGCGGGTGGTGTGCGGGTGCTCGTAATAGCCGCAGGTGTAGCCCATGGTCGGACCCAGGAACAGCTCGAAGAACTCATTCGAGATGTCGTAGATCGACTGCAGCTCGGCGTAC
>CAZPZQ010000634.1:0-1130 GCA_964590745.1 uncultured Mycobacterium sp.
GAGTTCACCGCCGAGGTGGTCGCGTCGGCCACCGGCGACTTCCGGTTCTTCGCCGCACCGGGGTCGTGGACGGTGCGAGCACTGTCGGCGGCCGGCAACGGCGACGCAGTGGTGACACCGTCGGGTGCGGGTATCCACGAGGTCGACGTCAAGATCGCCTGACGGCGAGGCGCACGGTGCTGGCCGTCCACCTGCGGGGAGATGGCTCCGCCGGCGGGCTATCGAAGGCGCTTCGGCTGCTGGTTTTGCAGCCGGCTCGTTGAACTAAACTCGGCGCTGTGGTGCTGTTCTTCGAGATCATCCTCGTGCTGGCCGTCGTGATCATCACCTGGTTCGCGCTGTACACGCTGTATCGGGTGACCACCGACGAATCGTGACGCCACGCCCAGCCGGCCCGGTCGACCCCGGTCCCGGCGACCGCGCCGTTGCCGCGGCGGCGGAACGCGCGAAAGTCACCGCGGCACGGAATATCCCGGTCTTCGAAGTCTCTGCAGACCTGCCGTTACCCGCGGACACCGCTAACCTGCGGCAGGGGGCGGACCTGCATGAGGCGCTGCTGGCCCTGCTGCCGTTGGTGGGCGTGTGGCGGGGCACCGGCGAAGGCCGGGGCGCGCACGGCGACTACCGATTCGGCCAACAGATCGTGGTGTCGCACGACGGCGGCGACTATCTCAACTGGGAAGCACGGTCCTGGCGGTTGACCGACACCGGCGACTATCACGAGCCCGCCTTGCGCGAGACCGGCTTCTGGCGGTTTGTCACCGACCCCGCTGACCCGACCGAATCCCAAGCGATCGAACTGCTGCTGGCACATTCAGCCGGTTACGTCGAGTTGTTCTACGGTCGGCCGCGCACCGCTTCGTCATGGGAACTGGTCACCGATGCGCTGGCGCGCAGTAAATCCGGCATCCTGGTCGGCGGCGCCAAACGTCTCTACGGGATCGTCGAAGGCGGCGATTTGGCCTACGTCGAAGAACGGGTGGACGCCGACGGTGGCCTGGTGCCGCACCTGTCGGCTCGGCTGTCCCGGTTCGCCGGTTGACTTCGTTGAGTGTGCGTCAGCGGCGAGAATCTTTCCCCGATCCGGCCCAGCACGCACACTCAACGCCCAGCACGCACACTCAACGGCG
>CAZPZQ010000635.1:0-1121 GCA_964590745.1 uncultured Mycobacterium sp.
ACCCCAACTGCTCATCCGCGCCACCACCACCTACGCCCCCCGCCTCACCCCCACCACCCAGCACCCCATTCTCCGGTTGCCCGCCGGTGATTCGGCATGGCAGCTCAGCGCCGGCGACGCCGGAACGCTCGATGATCTGACGGTGCAGCCCTACCCGCCGGCCGACGCCCCGCTAGCCGCCGGCCAGGTGCGCGTGGCGCTTCGAGCGCTGGGCGTCAACTTCCGGGATGTGCTGGTGGCGCTGGGGATTTATCCAGATCCGGCGATGCTGGGCGCGGAGGGCGCCGGGGTGGTCGTCGAGGTGGCTCCGGACGTCACCGACCTCGCAACCGGCGATCGGGTGATGGGCTTGCTGAGTCCGGCCGGCCCGGTCGCGGTGGTCGATCACCGGGTGATCATCCCGATGCCGTCGCAGTGGTCGTTCACCGAAGCGGCCGGCGTACCGGTGGCCTTCCTCACCGCCTACTATGCGTTAGCCGACTTGGCCGCGCTACGCGCCGGCGAATCGGTGCTGGTGCACGCCGGTACCGGCGGGGTGGGCATGGCAGCGGTGCAGCTGGCCCGACACTGGGGCGCCGAGGTTTTCGCCACCGCCAGCGCACACAAGTGGGACGCCCTGCGCGGCTTGGGTTTCGACGAGGACCACATCGCCGACTCGCGGACCTTGGAGTTCGAGACGAAGTTTTTGTCCACCACCGGGGGCCGCGGGGTGGATGTGGTATTGAACTCGCTGGCCGGTGATTTCGTGGACGCGTCGCTGCGCCTGCTTTGTCCCGGCGGTCGTTTCATCGACATGGGCAAGACCGATATCCGCGATCCGCAGGTGGTCGCCGAACACCACGCCGGAGTGCGGTACCGGGCGTTCGACCTGGCCGAGGCCGGCCCGCACCGCATTGCGCAGCTACTGGCCGAGCTGCTGTCCATGTTTGACGCCGACATCCTGCATCGGCTGCCGGTGACGGCCTGGGATGTACAGCGGGCTCCAGAAGCGTTCCGCTTCATCAGTCAGGCCCGCCACATCGGCAAGGTGGTCCTGACCATGCCGACGCTGGCCCGTTCGCTTGCTAACGGCACGGTGTTGGTGACGGGTGGGGTGGGGTTGGTGGGTTCGGTGTTGGTGC
>CAZPZQ010000636.1:0-1116 GCA_964590745.1 uncultured Mycobacterium sp.
CGGCTACTTCGCTAACTTTATGGTGGACGTCAGCCGGGAGCACAAGGGCGAGTTGGAGGTATAGCGGTGGAGCTGCGAGCCGGCACCGCGCGCTCCGGTGACCTGGACATCTACTACGAGGACATGGGCGACCCGCGCGACCCGCCGGTGTTGCTCATCATGGGCTTGGGCGCCCAGCTGGTGCTGTGGCGCACCGCGTTCTGCGAAAAGCTGATCGCGCACGGGCTGCGGGTCATCCGGTTCGACAACCGCGATGTCGGGCTGTCCAGCAAGCTGGATCGACAACGCGTGGACGCCGCGCTGGCTCCCCGGATGGTCAACTTCTGGCTGGGCCGGCACAGCAAAGCGGTGTACACGCTGGAAGACATGGCCGACGACGCCGCCGCGGTGCTGGATCACCTGGAGATCGACCGCGCCCACATCGTCGGGGCGTCGATGGGCGGCATGATCGCTCAGATCGTCGCGGGCCGCTACCGGGACCGGACCCGGTCGCTGGGGGTGATCTTCTCCAGCAACAACAAGCCGTTTTCGCTACCGGCGACCCCGCGCGCGCTGATGGCGCTGCTCACCGGGCCGCCGCCAGGCTCCCCACGCGACGTGGTCATCGATAACGCGGTGCGGGTCAGTCGGCTGATCGGCAGCCCGCGCTATCCCGCCCCGGAGGAGCGGTTGCGGTCCGACGCCATCGAAAGCTACGAACGCTGCTACTACCCGTGGGGTTTCGTCCGGCAGTTCAGCGCCATCCTGGGCAGCGGCAGCCTGCTGCGCTACGACCGGCAGATCACCGCGCCGACGGTGGTGATGCACGGGTTGGCCGACAAGCTGGTGCGGCCGTCCGGCGGGCGGGCAGTGGCCGACGCGGTCGACCGCGCCCGGCTGACGCTCTTCGAGGGCATGGGTCACGATCTGCCCGAAGAACTGTGGGACCAGGTGATCGGCGAGCTGACCAACACCTTCGACGACGGCCACTGAGCCCGGATCCGTGTTTACCCGGCAGTCGGTTGACAACGCCGCTAAGCTGTGTGGGCCCTGTCGTGTCCCGGAGAATTGTGAGCCAACCAGGCATGTCCGCATTGGAACCGAAGTACGCCGAGCTGCAGTCGATCTACGACATCT
>CAZPZQ010000637.1:0-1114 GCA_964590745.1 uncultured Mycobacterium sp.
TGCCGTGCGAGGCGTGGCCGGTGCGTAGACCCGGGACCGATACGTGTGCATATCGCAGTGGCCACCCCGGATAGAACTGGATCCGCATCCGGGTTGCGTCGGTGAGGGGGCGCAGGCTCGTCCGAATTGGCCCTGTCCAGCACGGGCGCTCGTTGTCGCCATCGGGCGAGAACCCGGCGTTGACCAATTCCGAGCAGAATCGATCAAATGCGGCGTCGTCGTAAGTATCCAACAGCCTGCTCAGCGGTGAGTTTCGAGACACCAGGTTCGCGTGGCGAAGCCACGAGGCTGATTACTCCCCAGGGCGCCCACTGCGGTGATGGCGCCGACCGGGAACCCGGCCGCATCGCACCCGTCAGGAAGCGGAAGGACTTGCCCGCGGTCGTTCGTGCCGAGGATGTCGCGCCACAGCTTTGCGGCGCGGCATCGTTCTGAGTCGAGCGCCACTTGGGCTTCGCCGGCCAGACGCTCGAAGGTCTGTCCGGCTGAGGTCCACTGCCAATGATCCAGGGCCGGTTTCAGCGGCGTGCCGAGTACAGGGTCAAGCAGGCCGTCGTCGGCACTTTCGATCAACCTGGCGCCGACGTGTTCCATGGTCGAGGCCAGCAACTGTGCGTAAGTGCTTCCGGTGACAAGTTGTTCGTTCCACACGTAGTACGC
Organism: uncultured Mycobacterium sp.; assembly: GCA_964590745.1. Classification (GTDB taxonomy): domain Bacteria; phylum Actinomycetota; class Actinomycetes; order Mycobacteriales; family Mycobacteriaceae; genus Mycobacterium. The sequence goes on from CAZPZQ010000637.1 coordinate 661, forward strand.
GGCGATCTCGACGAACAAGCCGCCAGGGCGCTGCCCGCCGAGGTGGACGTGGCGCACCTGACGGAGCAGTCGCACGATATGCCGGTAGGCGTTCGCCCCGCCGACTGTCGGACTCCACGACGCCGTTGCCAGGGTATTCGTGTCGTCGGCGAACTGCACTGGATCGGTCTTGATCCAGCGGCCCTCGTCGTTGTTCCACTGGTCGCGATCGCGGTTGGGGATGGCCCAGTGGTCCTGCCAGGGCACTGCTGGTACCGCATCGATGGCGAACGCAACGTCACTGAAATGGCCTTCGGGGTCCGGGAAGTCGATTTTCAGTGACCGCGACTGCCGGGTAATGCGTCCGCCCGGGTCTACGTCCTTCAGACCATACTCATCAACGAGAACGCGTTCGACGGCGTTGTAGATCTTTTCTGGGCTGTGGTGCACCGTCAGGTTGGTGAAGCGCAAGAAG
>CAZPZQ010000638.1:0-1109 GCA_964590745.1 uncultured Mycobacterium sp.
TCGGTGCGGTGGGTGGTTTGGGTGTCGGTGATCTGCTCGCCGATGTAGCCGGCCAGCGCCGCCGGGGTGGGGTAGTCGAAAATCAACGTCGGCGACAGCGTCAAACCGGTCGCGGATTTAAGCCGATTCCGCAACTCGATCGCACTGAGCGAATCAAACCCCAAATCCTGAAACGCCCGACCAGTGTCGATATCAACCGGATCCGACCGGCCCAACACCGCGGCGATATGCGACCGCACCAACTCCACCAAAAACTCACCCCGCTGATCAGCCGACAACCCCTGCAACCGCTGAGCCAACACCGACATCGCCACCGCCGCATCCGCAGCAACCACCGGACGCACCGGCCGACGAACCAACCGAGAAAACAACGGCGGCAACACCGCACTCAACCCCGGATCCGCCAACACCGCCGCATCCAAAGCCGCCGCCACCACCGCCGGACGACCCAACACCACCGCGGCATCAAACAACCGCACCGCCTGCTCACTACCCAACGGCGCCAACCCACCCCGACGCAACCGAGCCACCTCCCGCTCACCCAACCCAGCGGTCAACCCACTGGGCTGCTCCCACCACCCCCACGCCACCGACACCCCCGCCAACCCCACCGCCTGCCGATACGCCGCCAACCCATCCAAAAACGCATTCCCCGCCGCATAATTGGCCTGCCCCGGCGCCCCCACCACACCCGCCATCGACGAACACAACACAAACAACGACAACCCAAGATCACGGGTCAACTCATGCAAATACCACGCCCCATCCACCTTGGCCCGCAACACCTGCGCCAACCCCTGCGCCGTCAACGACCCAAACACCGCATCATCGAGCACCCCGGCCGCATGAATCACCCCCACCAACGGAAACTCCGCCGGCACCGACGCCACCACCTGCGCCACCGCCTCCCGATCCCCCACATCAGCAGCCACCACCGACACCTGCACACCCGCCGCCCGCAAATCCGCCACCACCGCCGCCGCACCCAACCCCGAACCGCCCGACCGACTCACCAACACCACCCGACGCACCCCATAACAGGCCACCACATGCCGCACCAACACCGAACCCACCAACCCCACCCCACCCGTCACCAACACCGTGCCGTT
>CAZPZQ010000639.1:0-1102 GCA_964590745.1 uncultured Mycobacterium sp.
GACGGCACCAAGCTGTTCGCCGGCCAGACCGTACCGGTCGATCAGGCCGGCCAGGGCGGCGGTGAACATATCCTGGTTGGAAGCGTCGGCGTAGGCGCCGTCGGACCGGGCGAACGGGATGCGGTTACCGCCGAGCACGGCAACCCGCCGCCGGGTCCGGGTTCCGGCGGACTTCTCGGCGGGTTTGGCAGTAGTTGCAGGGGCCACGATGTCTCCGTCTGTGTTGGATGTCGCTGACTCTACAGGCCTGTCGGAGCCATACTACCGACTGTTCTTACTCTGGAGTAAGTTCGTTTTCGATACGGTTGCCGACAGGTAGACCAGGTAGACATACGCGAACACGGAAGGCGTCCCAGTGGCTCCCAAACGCTCATCGGATCTGTTCTCCCAGGTCGTCAACTCCGGACCGGGATCATTCCTGGCCAAACAGCTGGGCATCCCGCAGCCGGAGACACTGCGTCGGTACCGCCCCGGCGAGCCGGCGCTGGCCGGGCCACTGCTGATCGGCGGTTCCGGTCGGGTGGTCGAGCCGCTGCGGACGGCGCTGGCCGATGACTACGACCTGGTCGGCGACAACCTCGGCGGCCGGTGGGCGGACTCGTTCGGCGGGCTGGTCTTCGACGCCACCGGCATCACCGCGCCGGCCGGGTTGAAGGCGCTGCACGAGTTCTTCACCCCGCTGCTGCGCAATCTGGGCCGCTGCGCTCGGGTCGTCGTTGTCGGGACCACCCCGGATCAGGCTGGCAGCGTTGACGAACGGATCGCCCAGCGGGCCTTGGAGGGCTTCACTCGGTCACTGGGCAAGGAATTGCGCCGCGGCGCCACCATCCAACTGGTTTACCTGTCGCCGGACGCCAAACCCGCCGCCACCGGGTGCGAGTCGACCCTGCGGTTCATCCTGTCGGCCAAGTCGGCCTACGTCGACGGGCAGGTGTTCCGGGTCGGTGCGGCGGACTCCGCCCCGCCGGCTGACTGGGACAAACCATTGGACGGCAAAGTCGCAGTAGTCACCGGCGCCGCGCGCGGGATCGGCGCCACCATCGCCGAAGTGTTCGCCCGGGACGGCGCCCGGGTGGTCGCCGTCGACGTCGAAAGCGCCGCC
>CAZPZQ010000640.1:0-1085 GCA_964590745.1 uncultured Mycobacterium sp.
ATCAGCGGGGACCTACACCTGGCCACCAATGGGGACTTTTACATGGCCACGGACACAGTCGGAACCTTTTGGTCTCGGAAATGTCGGCAGCGCAGGAATACCCGTTCCTTCAACTGCTGAAAGCCGGGCCCGCCCAGCGAGTTCGGAGACGCTTTCAACTGACACTGCGACCCGCTGCCCAGCAGTTGCGTCCAGTGTAGTGTCGCCCGCCAGCCTGATGAGTTGCCGGTACACCCGCTTCCGCTATCGCGGTGCGATCATCCCCTCGTCCTGGCTAGGTGCTAGGCGGGAGAGGAGGACGCGCCACGGGCCGGCTACCCCAGTCGATTCCGCCATGGGCCGTGGCACTGAGGTGGCCGCCACTTCACAGTTGCGATGGATCCTCCCGGGAGGCCCAGATGAGTTGAACCAGCTCGGCTCGGTTACGGACATTCGTCTTGGCGAACATCCGCTTCAGGTGTTGCTTCACCGTGTTTTCGGTGATGAATGCCCGCGCCGCGATCTGGGTGGTGGTGAGGCCTTCGCTCACAAAACGGGCGATCTCTTGCTCGCGAGGGGACAGCACGTGCCAGGTAGGCAGTCGACGATTGTCATCGAGTGCCTCGCAGTCATAGACGAGCGAAACAGCAACGACGCTGTCGAGTAGATAGCTCTTGACGACGACACGACGCTGCGAAACCGGGTCTGTCACACTGCGTGTGCGGGTCCGCATGCCGTCCTTAAACTTTCCAACCGCGTCGGCTATGGCGCTGGCTACCGGATCAGATGCCGATTCGGCGATCGCCTCGCTCGCCACCATGCCTCTGTTGCGAGCGGCACGGTTGCGGAAGAGGACCTGCGCATCGAGGTCGGTCACGATCACACCGTGCGGTACCCGGTCGAGGACACGCTCCAGCATGGATGTCCGCCGGCTGATGCGCTCGAATCGCAGGACGCGCTCGAACGCCAGGCCCAGTTGCTCACTGATCTGACACGCGGAGGCCAACTCGCGGCAGCCGAAGTTGGGGCGTTTGCTCCTGCGTGCGAAGTTGATGGTGCCGATGATCGCTCCCGAGGCAATCACCGGAGCCTGTAGCGAGTGATCC
>CAZPZQ010000641.1:0-1079 GCA_964590745.1 uncultured Mycobacterium sp.
GCAAAGCCGAACACCAACTCGATGAAATCGTGGCGCAAGGAAACGTGGCACACTTGGTCATTAACGACCTGATCACAACTCCCATCACCAGCGAGGAGGACCTCGACGCCGCGTTAGACCGAATCCGTGACGCAGCGGCTGCCGAGTTGGCCAGCGGCAAGCAGGTCCGGCTCGCATGACTGCGGCGTTAAGCCAGTCGACGCGGACCGCGCTCGAACAGTTCGTCCAGCAAGCGCGCCAGCTTCTGGAACGAGACCTCGCGCGCCAAGCCGAAGGTCGCTTCGGAATCCACCTCGATGACGGCCAAATCGAAGACGAATACGGCCTGCACCTCGACCCAACCGCGCTCGCGAATCGCCGTGACATCGTGGGAATCCTCGATTTCCTTCGTCGTGAAGAGGGTTCGACCGCCGAGGCGATAGCCCGCTTGCTCCGCGAAGCGGCGTTCACCCACCTCAACCGGATAATCGCCATCCGCATCGCCGAATCGATCGGCCTGCTACCGGAATCCCTGGCAAACGGGACAGCATCAAGCGGATACACCGAACTGCTCGAGGTCGCACCGCTCCTCGCGCACGAGCCGTCCGGCGGGTACTGGAAGTATCTGCAGCTCTGCGGTGACGAACTCGCCGCGGACTTGCCGCAACTGTTCGATCCGCGGAATCCGCTGCTAGAGCTGGCCCCCAGCGCGGCGGCCATCGACGAACTGGTGTCGCTGATCCGGGCAACCGAGTTGGAAACCGTTTGGGCTGCACCCGATGCGCTCGGGTGGGCATACCAGTTCTTCAACAGCGGAGACGAACGACGGGCGATGCGCGAACAGTCCACATCGCCGCGCACTTCTCGCGAACTTGCGGTCCGAAACCAGTTCTTCACCCCCCGCTACGTCGTTGATTTTCTCGTCCACCACGCACTCGGCCGCCGCCTGGTGGAAGCCGACCCGACATCGGGGCTCCTCGCGAACTTGCCGCTGCTCATCGATCCGCCGAGCGACGCGGGGACTCCCCTGGAGTTGAGCGAGGTCCGGGTACTCGACCCGGCATGTGGTTCCGGGCATTTTTTACTCGGCGCGTACGACG
>CAZPZQ010000642.1:0-1077 GCA_964590745.1 uncultured Mycobacterium sp.
CCTTGTCGATGTCGGCGTCGACCACGCAGTTGAGGGTGTGGGCCGACGCGGCGGCCAGCATCCCGCCGAGCAGCGTGTTGAAAATAAGCAGCGGATCCACCGTGCCACGATCGGCCAGCAGCATCGCCGGTATCGTCGTGACCAGCAGTAACTCGATGATCCGCGGCTTGGTCAACGCCAGATACGCCGACAATGTGGCGCGCAGCCGGTACGGTCGCCGTACGTCACGCGGCTTAACGCGCTCGCGAATACTCACTGACAACTCCTCGGGTCGCAGCAGCGCGCCGGCGTCTACTACAGACGATGGTAGACCGCGCCGCCGCAACGGCCGAATCGCAGGTCCGGTTCGCTCGGAACCCACGGACCGTTCGAGCGGTTCAGCCCGATGGGCGGGAACCGCCGGCCACCCAACGCAGCAATCCGGCCCTGCAGCAATACGTGTTCTCGGATTAGGGTAAAGCTGAACCGGCTTGTCGACCAGAGGACTTGAGTTCGTGACCACACTTGACGAAATTTCCGCACTCACCGAACCGCACCACCCCGATGACTGGACTGAGATCGATTCGGCCGCCGTGGACACCGCCAGAGTGTTGGCCGCCGATGCGGTCCAGAAGGTCGGCAGCGGCCATCCGGGCACCGCGATGAGTCTGGCCCCGCTGGCCTACACACTGTTCCAGCGGGTGATGCGGCACGACCCGAGCGACACCCGCTGGCTGGGCCGGGACCGTTTCATCCTGTCGCCCGGACACTCCTGCCTGACCCTGTACATCCAGCTGTACCTGGGCGGATTCGGTTTGGAGCTGTCCGACATCGAGTCCTTGCGCACCTGGGGATCGAAAACTCCCGGTCACCCCGAGTTCCGCCACACCCACGGAGTGGAAATCACCACCGGTCCGCTCGGCCAGGGTCTGTCGTCGGCGGTGGGGATGGCGATGGCGTCGCGCTACGAACGCGGCCTGTTCGACCCGGACGCCGCCCCGGGCACCAGCCCGTTCGACCACTACATCTACGTCATCGCCTCGGACGGCGATATCGAGGAGGGAGTGACCAGCGAGGCGTCATCGCTCGCCGGCGTGC
>CAZPZQ010000643.1:0-1075 GCA_964590745.1 uncultured Mycobacterium sp.
CAGATTCAACTCAGTGGGCGGGGGCGGCCAGTTGCCGCCGCCCTGTGCGCGAGCGGTGAAATACATCGCGAACAGCCCGGCAAAGAACATCAGTTCACTGGAAAGCCACACGATGGTGCCGACACTGACCATGTTCGGTCGGTTCAGCGAATGCACGCGCGACGTGATCGCAGTACCCGAGGACCCCACAGCGCTCGTCACATCCGCAAGTATGACGCTACGTAGTTGTCGATCTCCACCCGGGGCGGGCATTTGCTCTGACTAAAGTGCTCCGACGGCCGGTCGCCTCGGACAGCTTTGGCGGTGCAGGGTGCGCATGCGACGATCTGCGCGTGGTTCAGCCCAGTCGAGATGCGCTGCGGTCGCCGTCGTGGGCCCAGATCCTCGGCCGTTTGACCGGCGGGCAGAACCTGATCCGCGGTCAGGCGGCCTGGGTGATGGAACAGATCATGGCCGGCTCGGCCACATCGGCGCAGATTGCGGCGTTCGGTGTGTCGATGACGATGAAAGGACCGACTGCCGCCGAGGTCAGCGAGCTGGCCGAGGTGATGCTCAGCCACGCCCGTAAGGTGCCGACCGATGCGATCGGCACCGACACGGTCGATGTGGTCGGCACCGGCGGCGACGGCATCAACACGGTGAACCTGTCCACCATGGCGGCGATCGTGGTGGCGGCTGCCGGCATACCGGTGGTCAAACACGGAAATCGGGCGGCCAGTTCGCTGTCCGGGGGAGCCGACACCCTAGAGGCGCTGGGGGTGCGCATCGACCTCGGCCCGGACGAAGTCGCCCGCTGTGTCGCCGAGATCGGGATTGGCTTCTGCTTTGCCCCGCAGTTCCAGCCGTCTTACCGCAACGCGTCGGCGGCTCGGCGTGAGGTTGGGGTGCCCACGGTGTTCAATCTGCTGGGTCCGCTGACCAATCCGGCCAGACCGCGGGCCGGACTGATCGGCTGCGCGTTCGGTGATCTCGCCGAGGTGATGGCCGGTGTATTCGCCGGACGCCGGTCCAGTGTCCTGGTGGTGCACGGCGACGACGGCCTCGACGAGCTGACCACCACCACGACCAGCACCAT
>CAZPZQ010000644.1:0-1074 GCA_964590745.1 uncultured Mycobacterium sp.
GATCTCAAGGACTGGTTCGGTTTCCTTGACGATCGTGGGTTGGACTGGCGCACCGTGGGGCTCGATGATGTTGGCGAGTTCGTCGCCTGGTTGCGGCTGCCGTTACAGGCTCGAGTCGGGGACGTCTCGGTTTTGCCGTCAGTGCCGCATCATTGCACGGAATCAACGGTAAATCGCAAACTCTCGGCCGTCGGGGCGTTCTACACCCACGCCGCACGAGAGGGAGTAGATGTCGGTGAACTGTTGATTTCGTGGCAGGTCGGCGGTGCGCGCGGCGGCTGGAAGCCGTTTTTGCACCACATCAGCAAGCGGACGCCGCAGTCGCGGCGCGTGATCACGCTGAAGACACCGAAGAAGCTGCCCCAGGTGCTCACGCCAGACCAGGTGCAGGCGATCCTGGACGGCTGCAGCCGGCTGCGGGACCGATTATTGTTCGCCGTGCTTTACGACACCGGGATGCGGATCGGTGAGGCACTCGGATTGCGCCACAACGACATTGCCGCCGCCGAGCGCGAGGTGACGGTGCGCCGACGCGACAACGCCAATGGTGCACGCGCCAAGTCGCCGACTGCGCGCACGGTCCCGGTCAGTGCTGGGTTGATCCGGTTGTTCGCCGACTACCTTCACACCGAGTACGGCGATCTGGATAGCGACTACGTGTTCGTGAATCTGTGGGGCCGCCCGCTCGGGCATCGGCTGACCTACACCGCGGTCTACGACTTGGTGCGGCGGCTGCGCCGGCGAACCGGGATCGACTTCGACCCGCACTGGCTGCGACACACGACCGCGACGCGGCTGCTGCGCGACGGAGTCGGTATCGAGGTGGTCGCACACCTGCTCGGACACGCCAACGTGGCGACGACGACCACGACGTATGGGCACCTCACCGTGGAGGACGCTCGGCGGGTCATGGAACAGGCCGGTTGGTTCACCGATGGGCAGGTGCAGCTGTGAACGCGCCGTCGCTCAAGCCGGCCGGTCGGTCGAGCTTGCTGGTCAAGCTGATGGCCGAGGTCCGCAGAGAATTCCGCAGCGATGTACTGGAATTCGGGGCTGAGGATCCAGTGTTTGGTG
>CAZPZQ010000645.1:0-1073 GCA_964590745.1 uncultured Mycobacterium sp.
GGTTCGCGTTGGGGCGAATTCACCGAGCTTGTGCCCGACCATCGACTCGGTGACAAACACCGGCACATGCTTGCGGCCGTCGTGGACGGCGAAGGTGTGCCCGACGAAGTCCGGGGTGATGGTGGACCGACGCGACCAGGTCTTGATCACCTGTTTGGTGTTCTTCTCGTTCTGCGCGTCGACCTTCTTCATCAGATGGTCGTCGACGAACGGACCCTTCTTGAGGCTGCGGGGCATCGCTTAACTCTCCTACCGGTGCTTCTTGCCGGTGCGTCGGCGTCGGACGATCATCTTGTTGCTGGGCTTCTTCGGCGTGCGGGTGCGGCCCTCCGGCCTGCCCCACGGGCTGACTGGGTGGCGACCACCGGAACTTTTGCCCTCGCCACCACCGTGCGGGTGATCGACCGGGTTCATCACCACGCCGCGAACCGACGGCCGATGGCCCTTCCAACGCATCCGCCCGGCCTTGCCCCAGTTGATGTTCACCTGCTCGGCGTTACCCACCTCACCGACCGTGGCACGGCAACGCACATCGACGCGACGGATCTCCCCGGATGGCATCCGCAGCGCGGCGTAACTACCTTCCTTGCCCAGCAATTGGATGCTGACACCGGCGGAGCGAGCCAGCTTGGCGCCCCCACCGGGCCGCAACTCCACCGCGTGGATCATGGTGCCGGCAGGGATGTTGCGCAGCGGCAAGCAGTTGCCCGGCTTGATGTCGGCATTGGGGCCAGACTCCACCACATCGCCTTGCGACAGGCCCTGCGGCGCAATGATGTAGCGCTTCTCTCCGTCGAAGTAGTGCAGCAAGGCGATGTTCGCCGTGCGGTTCGGGTCGTACTCGATGTGCGCGACCTTCGCGTTGACGCCGTCTTTGTCGTTGCGGCGGAAGTCGATCACCCGGTAGGCCCGCTTGTGCCCGCCGCCGCGGTGGCGGGTGGTGATCCGGCCGTGCCCGTTGCGCCCGCCTTTGCTGTGCAGCGGCCGCACCAACGACTTCTCCGGCGGGGAGCGGGTGATCTCCGAGAACTCGGAGACGCTGGCACCGCGACGACCCGGCGTCGTCGGCTTGT
>CAZPZQ010000646.1:0-1068 GCA_964590745.1 uncultured Mycobacterium sp.
GTGATCGGTTAGGACGCTGATGCGGCGAGTTCTTTCTGGGTGTGTTTGTCGGCTTTGCGGGCTTGGCGTTCGGCGCGGCGTTGTTTGGCCAGTTCGAATTTGTCGCAGGCGTCTTCGAGTTCGGCGACGTCCTTGGCGATTTCGTCGCGCCAGCGGGCGGCGTCGCCGGTGAGGTCGCGTTCGAAGATGCGCCACTTTTTCAGCACCGGCATCACCACGTCGTCGAGATGGATGCGCGGGTCATAGACCCCGCCCACGGCGATGACGACGGCCTTGCGGCGAAACTCGGGCACGGTGAAGCCGGGCATCTTGAAGTTGTGCAACACCCGATACAGCGAGTACATCGCCTGATCGGGGGCGATGTCGAGGGCGGCGGCGCTGATGTCGCGGTAGAAGATCATGTGCAGGTTCTCATCGTGGGAGACCTGGGCCAACAGTTTGTCGGCGATGGTTTCGTTGCAGGCCTTGCCGGTGTTGCGGTGCGACACCCGGGTGGCCAACTCCTGAAACGTCACATAGATCACCGAGTCGAACAGGTTCTCGGCGAACAGATCACCCTGCTGGTTTTGGCCCGGGCTAAACCCGCGGGTGACCTGCTCGACGCGCAACGTCTCCAGCTCGATCGGGTCGATGTTGCGGGTGACCACCAAATAGTCGCGCAGCGCGATGGAATGCCGGTTCTCCTCGGCGGTCCACCGGTTGATCCAGGTGCCCCACGGCGCGTCCATCCCGTAGTTCATCGCGATCTCGCGGTGATACGACGGCAGGTTGTCCTCGGTGAGCAGATTCTGCAGCATCGCCACCCGGGCCACCTCCGACAATTGCGCCTGCTCAGGATCCCAGTCCTGCCCGCCGAGCGCGTAGTAGTTCTTCCCGTCGGACCACGGCACGAAATCATGCGGATTCCAGTCCTTGACCATGGAAAAATGCCGGTTCAGCGCGTTTTCGACGACCGGCTGCAACTCGTCGAGCAACTGCCGGTCGGTCAGCGCACCAGACATAGACCCTCCCAGTAACTGTGTCGGCTGGTAGCACGCAATATATCTGTGTACGCCAGTAGCAGCAAGG
>CAZPZQ010000647.1:0-1066 GCA_964590745.1 uncultured Mycobacterium sp.
TGCCGGTGTAGTCGACCTGCCAGTGTTTGATGCCGTTGAGCCATCCCGACCGCAGCCGCTCCGGCTGTCCCAGCGGTGTGAGGTCGGGCATGTGGTCGGCGATCGCGGCGAACATCAGGCTGATCGTCATCCGGGCCAGGTGGGTGCCGATGCAGTAGTGCGCCCCGGTGCCGCCGAAACCCACATGCGGGTTGGGGTCGCGCAGAATATTGAAGGTGAACGGGTCGTCGAACACCTCTTCGTCGAAGTTCGCCGACCGGTAGAACATCACCACCCGCTGACCTTTTCGGATCGGCACCCCGGACAACTCGTAGTCATCCAGTGCGGTGCGCTGAAACGACGTCACCGGGGTCGCCCAGCGCACGATCTCGTCGGCGGCGGTCTCCGGACGCTGCTTTTTGAACAGCTCCCACTGATCCGGGTACTCGGTAAAGGCCATCATGCCCTGGGTGATCGAGTTGCGGGTGGTCTCGTTGCCGGCCACCGCGAGCAGCACGATGAAAAACCCGAACTCGTCATCGCTGAGTTTTTCCCCGTCGATGTCGGCCTCCACCAAGGTGGTGACGATGTCCTTGCCCGGGTTTTTTCGCTTGAGCTCCGCCAACTTGTGGGCGTAGCCGATGATCTCCATCGCCGAGTTGTGCGGGTCGTAGTGGGCGTACTCCGGGTCGTCATACGACGTCATCTGGTTGGTCCACTCGAAGAGTTTGCCGCGGTCTTCTTGCGGCACCCCGAGCAGCCCGGCGATGGCCTGCAGCGGCAGCTCGGATGCCACCTGGACCACGAAGTCGCCGGTGCCGTGCGCGGCGGCCTGTTTGGCGATGGCCTGCGCGCGCTGCTCGAGTTCGTCGTGCAACGGCAGGATGTGCCGCGGAGTGAACGCGCGGGACACGATCTTGCGCAACCGGGTATGCCGCGGCGCGTCCTGATTGAGCATGATGGTCTGCCCGACGTCGATGTTCTCCCGCGCGATGTCGTCGTTGTACCGCGGGATGGCGGTGTTGGCCTCGCTGGAGAAGATGGCGTCCAGCCGGGAGATCTCCTTGACGTCGTGGTGCTTGGTCAC
>CAZPZQ010000648.1:0-1056 GCA_964590745.1 uncultured Mycobacterium sp.
TTTCCAGCGCGGTCAGCTGCGCCGGGGACAGCTCGCCGTCGCAGATGACGGTGTCGGCGCCGGTGGCCAGCACCACTTCGCGGAGTTCGATGGTTTTGCCGGTGCCGATGTAGGTCGACGGGTCGGGTTTGTCGCGGCGCTGGATCAGCCCTTCCAGCACGTGTGAACCGGCGGTTTTGGCCAGCGCCGCCAGTTCGGCCATGCTCGCCTCGGCGTCCGCGGCGCTGCCGTCGGTCCACACCCCGACCAGCACCACCCGCTCCAACCGGAGTTGGCGATATTCGACCTCGGAGATGTCGGCGAGTTCGGTGGACAGACCGGAGACTCGGCGCAGCGCGGAGCGATCATCGAGGGCCAGTTCGCCGGCGCTGGGGATATCGGGATATGTCATCGCTACTGTCCGATGGTGCCCTGATATTGCCCGCGCCACCAGTGCTCGGCGATCTCCCCACGGGCCACCAGCGTCGACGGCCCGCGTAGGTAGCTGGTGGCGTCGGTGACGGTGACGGTGACGGCGCCGCCGGGCACCCGGATGGTCAGCGTCCCGGTGGCTGCCCTCAGGTACTCCAGCGCGGCTACCGCGGCGGCCACCGTGCCGGTGCCGCAGGAGCGGGTTTCGCCAACTCCGCGCTCGTGCACCCGCATTGCGATCGATCCGTCGCTCGGGGCGGTCAACACCTCGATGTTGACGCCGTCGGGGAACTGGCCGCGGTCGAACGACACCGGCGCCGCCACATCCAGGGCGGCCAGGTCAGCGTGGGAAAAAGTGGGGTCGACGCAGGCCAAGTGTGGATTGCCGACCTCGACCACCACGCCGCTAAACCGCCGGCCGCCCACCGTGGCGGCACCGGAACCGACCCGGCTCGCCTTGCCCATGTCGACGGTGACGTCGGCGTTGATCTCGTCGGCGCGGTGCAAGGTGACCGGCCGCGGCCCAGCTAGCGATCCGATGACGAATTCGTCCCGGGATTCCAACCCGCTGGCTCGCAGAGAGTGCGCGAACACCCGGGCGCCGTTGCCGCACATCTCGGCGACCGAGCCGTCGGCGTTGCGGTA
>CAZPZQ010000649.1:0-1047 GCA_964590745.1 uncultured Mycobacterium sp.
CGGTGTAGACGATGTAGGCCGGCACCTTCAGCTCCGTCGCGGTGCGCAACCGCCAGTCCTTGAGTGCCATCAGCAGCTAGGTGTCGACGTCGGCGGCGCAGGTTTCGCACCGGCTCAAAATGACGGCCGCCGGCGTGCTCAGCGCCTTGTTGCAGACTCGGCAGTGCTTCGGGGCGCCGCGGGCCCGGCGCCGGGCCGGTGTCGTTGCGGCGCCGGCTTGCGGCGCGATCCCGCTGAGGAACCGCGACGGTTTGCGCGACGCCCGCCCGCCCGGGGCGCGCGCCAGTGCCCAGCTCAACGCCAGGTGCACCCGGGCGCGGGTGACGCCGACGTAGAGCAGACGGCGTTCCTCCTCGACGGCCTCGCTGTCGGCGCCGTGCGCCAGCGCATGCGAGATCGGCAAGGTGCCGTCGGCGAGACCGACCAGGAATACCGCATCCCATTCCAGCCCCTTGGCGGCATGCAGCGAGGCCAACGTCACCCCCTGCACCACCGGCGGGTGCCGGGCGTCGGCGCGGACCCGCAGCTCGGCCAATAACCCGGGCAGGTCGAGGCCCGGGCGGGCCGCCACCTCACCGTCGACCAGTTCGGCCAACGCGGTCAGCGCCTCCCAGCGCTCCCGAGCACGCGCCCCGGCCGGTGGCTGGGCAGTCAGCCCCAGCGGCTCGAGCACCTCGCGCACCAGCTCGGGAAGGCGGCCCTCGGCGCCGCGCTCGGCGGCGCGTTGCAGCGCCAGCAGGGCCTGGCGAATCTCTTGGCGGGTGAAAAACCCTTCCCCACCACGGACCTGGTAGGCGATACCGGCCTCGGTCAACGCCTCCTCGTAGACCTCCGACTGCGCGTTGATCCGGTACAGCACCGCGATCTCGGCCGGCGCGGTGCCGGCGTCGATGAGCGTGGCGATCACCGTAGCCACCGCGGCGGCTTCGGCGACCTCATCGGGATACTCGCGAAACGTCGGTGCCGGGCCGGGGTCGCGCTGACCGATCAGTTTGAGCTTGCTGCCGGCCACCCGGCCGCGGGCCGCGGCGATCACCCGGTTGGCCA
>CAZPZQ010000650.1:0-1044 GCA_964590745.1 uncultured Mycobacterium sp.
GACCTGCTCGACGATGACCTCGTTGTCCTCGGACAGCGCCCGGTAGTTATCGATCACCAGGTAGACATCGCCGAAACCGTCGGCGGGCACCTGCCCGGGTGCGCCATCGAACTTGCGCCGCCGGAAAACGTCCATCGACGCAACGTCGTACTCGAGGAAACTGCGCTTCCGTCCACGCACCAGCGCCAGCAGCTCGGCGACCGTGCGGCGCACCCCGTCCGGGTCGGTGGGCCCGCAGACGCTACCGACGTGCGGCAAGCCGGCCACCGTGGTCAACGCGGTGCCGCTGTAGGCCAGACAGTAGAACTGAACCTGTTCGGGAGTGTGCGTCAGCGCAGCCGAGCAGATCAGGGTCTGCAGGGCAGTGGTCTTGCCTGCTCCCCCGGCACCCAGGATCAGCACGTTGGCACCGGGCCCGGAAGTGTCCACCGTCCACGGCGGCTGATCATGCTTGAACGGGCGGTCGATGATCCCGATCGGGAAGACCAGATCCTTACGAGTGCCGTAGTCCTGCTGCCAGGAGTGGCCGAGGTAGCGGTTCACCAGGTCGTCGACGGAGACCGGCACATCCAGCGGGGGCTGCCACAGCCGGTAGGGCTCGAAGTCGATACGCCGCAGCTGGTCGATGATCACCGTGCCGACCTTCGGGATCCGGATCACGTCCTCTTCGTCTTCGTCGACCTCGGCGACCTCGCCGTCCGGTTTGGCGGTGATCGCCGCGAGCTCTTCTGCCGCTTCGAGTTGCGGCTCGCCCACGGTCACTTCCAGCGGGGTGAACGCCGTGGTGAACAACTGCGGCCGGATGTAGTCGACGGCATGCACCAGCGGCGCCTGCTCGTCGAACAGCGGGCCGCCGCGGTGGTAGTCACGCCACAGGAACTCGGCCTGGAAGCGGATCACTTCCTCACCACTCTTACGGAAGTAGCCCAGGCCGGCCCGAGCCGGCAGATTCACCGCGTTGGGCACGCCGGCGGCCTGCGCAGCCCCGGCGGTTTGCGCCTTGAGCACCAGCCGGTAGCCCATGTTTTCCATCAGCTTCTCGGC
>CAZPZQ010000651.1:0-1042 GCA_964590745.1 uncultured Mycobacterium sp.
TACTGCTCGTCGTCGTTGCAGACCACCCGGATGGCTTTCCACGCGATCAAGGCCGGCGAGGGCGACGCGTTCATTTCCGCTGGCGTGGAGACGGTTTCGCGTTCCGGCAAGGGCACGTCAGACTCGTGGCCGGACACCAAAAACCCGCTGTTCGACGAAGCGATGCAACGCAGCGAAGCCGCATCGGCCGGCATCGACGAATGGCACGACCCCCGCACGGATGGCAACCTACCGGACGTCTACATCGCCATGGGCCAGACCGCCGAGAACGTCGTGCTGTTGACCGGGATCAGCCGGGAAGACCAGGACCACTGGGGGGTGCACAGCCAGAATCGGGCCGAAGAAGCCATCAAGAACGGCCATTTCGAGCGCGAGATTTCACCGGTCACCCTGCCCGACGGCAGCACGGTCAGCGTCGACGACGGTCCACGCTTCGGCACCACCTATGAGGTGGTCAGTCAACTCAAGCCGGTATTCCGGCCGAATGGCACGGTGACCGCCGGCAACGCCTGTCCGCTCAACGACGGCGCTGCCGCGGTGGTGATCACCAGCGACACCAAGGCCAAACAGCTCGGCCTGACCCCATTGGCCCGAATAGTTTCCACCGGGGTGAGCGGGCTGTCCCCGGAGATCATGGGCTTGGGTCCGATCGAGGCGACAAAGAAGGCGCTGGCTAACGCCGGCATGTCGGTTTCTGACATCGACTTGTTCGAAATCAACGAGGCGTTCGCCGTGCAGGTCTTGGGCTCGGCGCGGGAACTGGGTATCGACGAGGACAAGCTGAACGTCTCCGGAGGGGCGATCGCGCTCGGTCACCCGTTCGGCATGACCGGCGCCCGCATCACCGCCACCCTGCTGAACAACCTGCAGACCCACGACAAGACGTTCGGCGTGGAAACCATGTGTGTCGGTGGCGGCCAGGGCATGGCGATGGTGATCGAGCGACTGTCCTGACCTTTCCCCGTTGACTCTGCTGCTACCCCGCAAAAGTGCGACGCAGGCTCAAGTGATCGCTGCAACACCTGACCGAGAGGTGTCGGTG
>CAZPZQ010000652.1:0-1036 GCA_964590745.1 uncultured Mycobacterium sp.
ACCCGGGAGCGCCCGGAACGCGAGTTCAACTTGGACCTGATCTCCACCTCCGCGTTGACTCGTCCGAAATGCGCGCGAAATGGTGCTTCGTTGCCTCATTGAAAATGCGCGCGTGCGGCGCACCTACCTGATCGGTTAGCTGTGACCTCGGTAGGCCCAGATGATGGGGTTGACATTGACCGAGCGCAGGGCAGCGACCGAGACGACCGCGATCCGTTACTCGCTGGCGAACAAATGGACAAAGGGCATCGTTCTCGATGAGTTGTGTGCGACCACGGACTGGTACCGAAGTCATGCCCGCAAGGCGCTCAAGGCGGCGCTGCAGCCCAAAAGCGGTGGCACCGAGACGACCTGGCCTGACAAAGATAGCCGGGCCGCAGCTGCTGCGTGCCCTCGGCGTGCGGGTCAACTGCCTGGTCGACGTCTTCCTCTTCGTTCGATGCATGGTCCGACGATCGACGCCGTCGACGTCGCCCGGGCGATCATAGACCGGGTCGGCGCGCTGGCGGCGCCGGCGGTGACGCCAGACGTACGGGCAACGGTGGGACGGCGGTGACGGTGCGGTCGGCGTCACCGGTCACAACCCCCAAAAACGTCGCGGCCGACGCCAAACCTCACCGGCTCCCGGTTCTTCGTCAAGCTTAATGTCGGTGACATCGGCGCTCAGGCGTGGTCGGTGCTGGCGTAGTGAGGGCAGAAAGAAGTGGCTGGTGCGGACGTTCGGGTGGTGCAGGAACTGCTCGGCCACGCCGCGGTGACGACGATCCAGTTCCATACCCTGGGCAGGGTGCACGCCCTCCTGAGGTTTGGGGCTGAGGCACACCCGCGGGTGCGGTAGACCAGGCGTTTAGCGGCTACCCGTTGGCTCCATGTTGGCCAGGTGTGCCCTGATCGCCGGTTGCCCCGTCTGTCCCGGTGGTGCCGGTGCTGCTGCCGGTGCCACCGGCCCCGCCAGTGCCGCCGGTGCCGCCTTGACCGGCACCACCGCCGCTGCCGCCGCTGCCGGCATATGCGGGTGCGCATACCGTGTCCCCGT
>CAZPZQ010000653.1:0-1028 GCA_964590745.1 uncultured Mycobacterium sp.
GGCGCCGGCGCCGGACCGGGGAGCTTGGGCGGCTACGGCGGATCCGCGATTATCCAAATCGGTGAGACGGAGAGTGGGTTCGCCCCGAGTGACGGCGGTTCCGCTGGGATGGTCTACGGTACGGCGACCGGCGGTGCCGGCGGCGGCGCCGCCGACGGTGGCCAAGGCGGTTGGGGCGGCGGCGCGACAATCACCGCCGACGGAACCAACGCCGCGGCCAGCGGCACTGCTCAGGGAGGCACCGGTGGTTACGGCGACGGCGGCGCCGGCGGTGCCGGCGGGGCGGCCGAGATCTCAGCGTTCGGCCCGGGCAGCACCGCGACCGGCAGCCACGCCACCGGCGGTGTCGGAGGCACCGGCACCGGCGCTGACAACACCGGCGGCAACGGGGGACCCGCCACCATCACTGCGAAGGACCCGGCTCCGACGGGCCCGCCGCCGTCCGCGAACAACGCCACCGCCATCGGCGGCAAGGGCGGCAACGCCAGCAACGGCCAAACCGGTGCGGACGGCGGTGCGGCCGAGATCACTGCCACCGGCAACGAGAACCACGACGGAGATGAAGTGGATCGGAGCAAAACGACCCCGTGACGGAGTTGGGCCGCACCTCCTCGGTCGACATCGAGGTCCGTGGTTACGAACTCGACGTCCAAGGCCACGTCAACTCCGCGGTCTACCTGATGTACGCCGAGCACGCCCGATGGCGACACCTCGAATCATTGGGCGCTGATCCGGTAGCCCTGGCCGAGCGCGACATCGGTCTGGCCCTGTTGGAATTGACCGTCAAATACCTGCGCGAGCTGCGCGCCGGCGACGTGGTGACGGTCAGCTGCCAACTGCACTTCCCGGAAACCAGCCGTAAGACATTCGTGTTCGACCACCATTTCCGCCGCGCCGACGGCACCCCGGTCGCCGAGATCCGCTGCACCGCAGGGCTACTCAACCTGTCGGCCCGGCGCCTGGTGGAAAACCCCCGGGCCGTGCTGGCCGCGCTGGCGAACCCGGGCGCCGACGCCCCCGGTCACTAG
>CAZPZQ010000654.1:0-1010 GCA_964590745.1 uncultured Mycobacterium sp.
GATATCGCTGCCGCGCTGCGGGATGCCGGGCTGCCGGTGCGCGCCGACGTGGGACTCTCGGAGTTCCGGGTGGATCTGGTTCTTGGGGATCCTTCGGCGCCGGACGAGCCGCTGGTGGCGGTGTTGCTGGACGGGCCGAGCTGGTATTCCCGGCGCACGGTCGCCGACCGGGACGGACTGCCGGTCGATGTGCTCTCGGGGCTGTTGAAATGGCCGGCGGTGGAGCGGGTCTGGCTGCCGGAGTGGCTGCAACACCAGGACGAGACAGTGACGCGGCTGCAGCGGGCGGTGGCTGATGCGCAGGAGCGGAAGGTCGCGCCGGAGCCGGTTGCGGTCGAGGCCGAGCCGGTTGTTCCGGTGGTGGAGCCTGCCGCCGTTGTGCAGGAGGCCGTCGTGGCCGAGCCTCGGGAGTTCGCACCGTTGAGATCCAGACCGGCTGCTCCGGTTGCTGCGCCGGCGCCCAGGCGGCACCCGATGCTGCAGACCTACCGTGAGTGGACGCCGGTCGTTGCCGGTGATGTCAGCGTGCTGGATGAACTTCCGATGGAGTATGCAAAGCAGCAGGTGCGCAGCGTCATTGAGGCGGTGATCGCCGCCGAAGGTCCGATTCAACCGGATCGGCTGGCCAAGCTGGTGGCCGGTGCGTTCGGGCTGAACCGCGTCGCCGAGAGCCGTCGCCGGGCGATCCGGCAATTGGTGCCTGCCGAGTATCGCCGGCGCTCCGACCCCGAAGGCTTCTACTGGCCGACCGGAATCGACCCGGAGACCTGGCGAGCGGTTCGGTGCCCGGCGGACGGCGCGATTCGCCCGATCGACGAGGTCAGCCTGATCGAAATCGGGAACGCGATGGTGGTGGTCGCCGAGCAGACCGGCGGGATCGAGGCTGAGGAACTCAAGCGAGAGGCGCTGGGACTGTTCGGTGGGCGTCGGGTGACCCAGGCGATCGGCGCGCGGTTTGATGAGGCGCTCGAGCGGGCGTTGACGAAAGGTTTGTTGAACGCCTCGAGTTC
>CAZPZQ010000655.1:0-1009 GCA_964590745.1 uncultured Mycobacterium sp.
CCGCCCCGGTCTGGATCGCCTCCCCGCCGGAGGTGCATTCAGCATTGCTGAGCAGTGGACCCGGGCCGGGTCCGCTGCTGTCGGCTGCCGGGGCGTGGACCGCGCTGAGTGCGGAATACGCCGCGATGGCCGCCGAACTCACAGCGTTGCTGGACATGGTCGAAACCGGGGCCTGGCACGGTTTCAGCGCTGAACGGTATGTGGGTGCGCACCTGCCGTACCTGGTGTGGTTGAACCAGGCCGGTGCCGACAGCGCTGGAGTGGCGGCCCAACACGAGGTGGCCGCGTCGGCCTACAGCACCGCGCTGGCGACCATGCCGACCTTGGCCGAGTTGGCCGCCAACCACCTGGCGCACGGAATTCTGGTCGCCACCAATTTCTTTGGCATCAACACCATCCCGATCGCCCTGAATGAGGCCGACTATGTGCGGATGTGGGTCCAGGCCGCGGCCACCATGGGAAACTACCAGGCGGTCTCCGGATTGGCGCTGGCGTCCGCGCCCCGCACTGCGCCGGCGCCGGTGGTGTTGAAGTCCAACACTGCCCAGCCCGCGCAGTCGGCTCCGCCGGGGCAGAACGCCCTAACGGACTTCTTCAACCAACTCGCGCAGCTCTTTAAGGATCCGGGCGGGACACTGCAGCAGATACTGCGGGCCTTCGAAGCCAACCCGGCGGCCGCGCTGGCTGCGTGGGGGCCGCTGTTGTTTTTCATCGGATACGAGGCGTTCTTCATTCC
The DNA here is from genome assembly GCA_964590745.1 of uncultured Mycobacterium sp. GTDB lineage: Bacteria > Actinomycetota > Actinomycetes > Mycobacteriales > Mycobacteriaceae > Mycobacterium. Next base: position 737 of record CAZPZQ010000655.1, read on the forward strand.
GTTCGGGAACACCTTCTGGTCGGTGGTGTTGAGTTCGCCGGCGATCGTACTGCCGATCGCAATCGGTCTGGGTGTTGACTATCTGGCGACTCTCGGTGCGGCAGCGGCGATCCCGGCCGCCGTCCCGAGCTTGGGGGTGGCGTCAGCCGGTGCCGAGCACTTGGGCGTGGTGACGGCCGGGTACGCCGCGGGCATCGCCACCCCGGGTGCACCCGCGGCAACGGCCGCGGCGCCCGCGCCGGCCGCGGCGCCGGCGGCGCCGGTGACCGGGGT
>CAZPZQ010000656.1:0-1008 GCA_964590745.1 uncultured Mycobacterium sp.
ACTCGGCGTTGATCGACAGCGAGTGGCCGGTGAACACCGGGACCCGCACGCAGGTGCCGCTGACCAGTAGCTCAGGGATGCCCAGGATTTTGCGACTCTCGTTGCGCAGCTTCTGGTCTTCGTCGGTTTCGCCGCTGTCGTCATCGACGTAGCTGCCCGCCAGCGCCACCACGTTGAACGCGATCGGGGCGACGTAGGTGTTCGGCGCCGGGAATGCCGCCGCGGTGCCGTCGTGTACCAGTCGCTGGGCGTCGTCGGTCCCCGCTCGGTCCTGCTCGGCCAGCTCCTGCACGCCGGCCAGCCCGCTGCCGGACACCGCCTGATACGTCGAAACCACCAGCCGGATCAATTGGGCTTCGTCATGGAGCGGCTTGAGCACCGGCATCGCAGCCATGGTGGTGCAGTTCGGGTTGGCGATGATGCCCTTTTTGAGCGGTCCGGCGTCGCGAACGTCCCGGTCGAAGTTCACCTCGGAGACCACCAGTGGGACGTCGGGATCCTTGCGCCACGCCGACGAATTGTCGATCACCGTCGCGCCGGCCGCGGCAAACCGTGGTGCCTGCGCCCGCGACGTCGCACCGCCAGCGGAGAACAACGCGATGTCCAAGCCGGCCGGGTCGGCGGTTGCGGCGTCCTCGACCTCGATTTCGGCGCCGCGAAACGGCAGTTTGCGGCCCGCCGAGCGAGCGGAGGCGAAGAACCGAACGGTGCTCACCGGGAAGTCGCGTTGTTCCAGCAACTCCCGCATCACCTGGCCGACCTGCCCGGTGGCGCCGACTACGCCCACTGCCACCATTTAGCGCCCCGTCCCCGCGTACACCGTGGCCTGCTCGTCGCCGCCGAGGCCGAACGCGTCGTGCAATGCGACAACCGCCTTGTCCAACTCGGAGTCGCGGCACAGCACCGAAATCCGAATCTCCGAGGTGGAGATCAGGTCGATGTTGACCCCGACATCGGCCAGCGCCTCACAGAACGTGGCGGTCACCCCGGGGTGGCTGCGCATCCCGG
>CAZPZQ010000657.1:0-1008 GCA_964590745.1 uncultured Mycobacterium sp.
GTCGACGTGTTCATCGGCTACTTGCGGCGCAAGCTGGAAGCCGGCGGCAGCCCGCGTCTGCTGCACACCGTTCGAGGAGTGGGCTTCGTACTGCGGACACAGTAAGGGCACCATGAACGTCATGAACACGCTGCGGCGGATCTTCGCCCGAACGCCGTCGCTGCGCACCCGGGTGGCGTTCGCGACCGCTATCGGCGCCGCGATCGTGGTGCTCATCATCGGCACGATCGTCTGGGTCGGAATTACCAACGACCGGCAATATTGGCTGGACCGCCGGTTGGACGAGGCCGCCGGCTTGACGGTCCCGCTGATCGGTCTCGGCGAACTCCCCCGCTCAGCCGGCACCACCGATGCGGTGATCACGTTGCGCCGGCCCAACGAGGTGACGTCCAATTCCGCAGTGATGCTGCCGGAGTTGCCGGCCGGTTATGCCGACACCTACGTCGACGGGGTCCGCTACCGGGTGCGCACCGTGGACATCCCCGGACCGGGTCCGCGCTCGCTGGCGGTCGGCGCCACGTATGACGCCACCATCGCCGACATCAATAGCCTGCACCGGCGGGTGATCCTGCTGTGCGGGTTCGCGATCGGCGCCGCCGCGGTGTTGGGCTGGCTGCTGACCGCCTTCGCGGTGCGGCCGCTGCGGCGGCTGGCTCAACAGGCCCGCTCGATCTACACCGGCGACGAACGTCCGGAGATCGAGGTCCGCGGCGCCACCGAAGCCGTCGAAATCGCCGAAGCGATGCGCGGCATGCTGCAGCGCATCTGGAAGGAACAGGACCGTACCAAGGAAGCGCTGGCGTCGGCGCGCGACTTCGCCGCGGTGTCATCTCACGAGCTGCGTACGCCGCTGACCGCGATGCGCACCAATCTCGAGGTGCTGACCACCTTGGACCTGCCCGACGATCAGCGCAAAGAAGTCCTCAACGACGTCATCCGCACCCAGACCCGGATCGAAGCCACCCTGGGTGCGCTGGAGCGGCTCGCCCAGGGCGAACTGTCCACCTC
>CAZPZQ010000658.1:0-1004 GCA_964590745.1 uncultured Mycobacterium sp.
CCGGGTGGGTGATGGTGCCCCCGATCATCGGCACCCGGAAGAAGGCCTTGCGGGCTTCTTCTACGCCTTTGGCGATCGCGGCCGGAACCTCCTTGGCTTTGCCGTAACCGACCCCGACCATGCCGTTTCCGTCGCCGACCACCACCAAGGCGGTGAAGCTGAACCGGCGGCCGCCCTTGACCACCTTGGACACCCGGTTGATCGCGACCACTCGCTCCAGGTGGTTGCTCTTGTCGCCGTCGCGTCCGCGGCCACCATCCCGGCGGCCCCGCCCGCCGCGGCTGTCGCGGCTGTCCCGGCCTTCGGTTACCGGAGGCGCGCTGCCGGTGTCCGGAGCTGCGGCCCCGCCGGCGGGGGCACCCCCGATCGGCTGCTCCGTCATCATGCAGTCCTTCCAGTCATGTCAGGCTCGCTCAAAACTTCAATCCGCCCTCGCGTGCGGCGTCGGCCAGCGCCGCGAGCCGTCCACCATAGCTGTAACCGCCCCGGTCGAACACGACGGTTTCCACACCAGCGGCTTTGGCCCGCTCGGCGATCAACTGGCCGACCCGCACACTGTGCGCCTTCTTGTCGCCCTGCACACCGCGCACGTCGGCCTCGATCGACGACGCCGCCGCCACGGTGGTGCCGGTCAGGTCGTTGACCAGTTGGACGTGAATGTGCCGAGCCGAGCGGTGCACCACCAGCCGGGGCCGTTCCGCGGTGCCGGAAATCTTTTTCCGCAGCCGGGCGTGCCGGCGCTGCCGTGCGGCACGCCGAGCCGCCGACGCGTTCTGGCCCACCGGCTTTCGCGCGTTGGCTGGTGATTGCGCCATGGCTACTTCCCTGTCTTTCCGGTCTTACGGCGGATCTGCTCACCCTCGTAACGCACGCCTTTGCCCTTATACGGGTCGGAGCGGCGCAGGCGGCGGATGTTCGCCGAGATCTGGCCGACCTTCTGCTTGTCGATACCCGAGATGGAGAACTTGGTAGGTGACTCCACCGCGAAGGTGATGCCCTCCGGC
>CAZPZQ010000659.1:0-1003 GCA_964590745.1 uncultured Mycobacterium sp.
CGACCCGCTGCGCACGGCTTCGCCGTGCTGGCGATCGCCGCGGGTGTGATGGCGGCGACCCGCTGCGCACGGCTTCGCCGTGCTGGCGATCGCCGCTAAGCCAACTCCCATACTGCGGTTACCGAGAAGCTCACGGTCTGCTGGCCGGGTTCCAGCGGGACCGGTGCGGCCATTGCGCTGCGCGGCGGTGGCAGCGGGGTGGGCGAGATGCCACCGGAGGTCTCGGAAATAGAGATGACCTTGCCCAGTTTGCGGCCGGACAGCTCCGCGTACTGTTCGGCACGACTCTTGGCGTCCTCGAACGCCCGAGCGCGGGCGTCGCGGACCAGTTGCGAATCGTTGTCGATGGAATAGCTCACCGAGTTGATCCGGGTGGCGTCACCTCCGGTGCTGACGATCAGCGCCAGTGCGGCCGACGCCGAGTCCACCTCACGGATTTTGACGGTGATCGAGTTGCTCGCCCGGTAGCCGGTGATCGTCGACGCGCCAGCGCCTTCCGAGCTGTACTGCGGCTGCAGACTGACCTGTGTGGTGCTTAGATCCTTGCGGTCGACTCCGGCGTCGACCAGCGCGTTGATCAGCGCTTGCTGACGTTCATTGGTTTGGTTCATCGCGGTGGTGACATCGGCAGCGCTGAACTCGATGCTGATGTCGGCGGTCAACGCGTCTGGGACGCCTTGCACTTCGCCGGAGCCGATGACGGTGACCTGCCGCGGATAACCCGCGGCCGAACCGGGACTGGCGTCGCACCCTGACACCGTGCCGATGATCACGCCAGCCATGGCCGGCGCAACAAAAAGGCGGGTCAGCAATCCGGTCCGGGCGAACGTCATGTCTGGCACCCTAACGTCTCCGCGACTTGGCGCCGAACGCGATGCTCAGCTCGGACAAGCCAGCATTATCGGCTTGGTGCCTGCAAAGCAGGGATTGGGCTTGCCGCCGGGAAATCTCAGGCGGCTTCGGGGTCGTTGGGGGGTGATTTGGCGGGTTTGTGGTGGGTGTT
>CAZPZQ010000660.1:0-1001 GCA_964590745.1 uncultured Mycobacterium sp.
CTGGCCGTTGATGACGTAGTCGTCACCGTCCCGCACCGCGGTGGTGCGCAGGGCGGCCAGGTCGGTGCCGGCCCCAGGTTCGGAGTAGCCGATCGAGAAGTGCAGTTCGCCGGACGCGATCTTGGGCAGGTAGAACTTCTTCTGCTCATCGGTGCCGAAGGCCATGATGGTGGGCGCGACGCTATTGATGGTCAAAAACGGCACCGGGGCGCCGGCGATCGCGGCCTCGTCGGTGAAGATCAGCTGGTCCATCGCCGACCGCGCCTGCCCGCCATATTCGGTCGGCCAGCCCAGCGCCAGCCATCCGTCACGGCCCATCTGTGCGACGGTTTCGCGGTACACATTGCCGCTGCCGTACTCGCCGGACGTCATGGCCAATGCTTCCCGACGCTCGGGCGTGATCAGCTGGGCGAAGTACGACCGCAGCTCCCGGCGCAGCTTGTCCTGCTCCGGCGTGTAACTGATCCGCATCGCCCCGTCCTTATCAGCTCTGAGCCCCTGGCTGGTGATCGGCATCACGACGCATACCACATCGACACCTCGTTGTAACACGTTCTATTCTTAAAGATCCAGCGGCCCTTGACAGGGCAAAGCACCGAGGCTGGGGTCGTATGGTGGCAGTAGCGACCGATTGGTCGGTCGTCCCGGTTTTCGAGGAGTGTGTCATGCGTGTTGAAGTGGACTACGACCGCTGCGAGGGCAACGCCATATGTGTCGGCATAGACCCCGACCTGTTCGAACTGAACGACGACGAGCAGTGCAACGTCAAAATCGCTCCGATCCCGAAGGATAGGGAAGCCCACGCCATGCAGGCGATCGCCGAGTGCCCGCGGGCGGCGCTGCGCCGGGTGGACGACTAGAGGTATTCATCACCGCTGGCGGTGAATCACGCCCCCAGCGATAACCAGGAGCGGTGTACCCGGCATGACTTGGAACGACGACGCGACGGAACTGTCCGGACGGGTCGCGGTGGTGACCGGCGCGGCCGCCGGGTTGGGCCG
>CAZPZQ010000661.1:0-1000 GCA_964590745.1 uncultured Mycobacterium sp.
ACCAGGCCGTCGCGGTCAACCCGGAGGTCAACTACCTGCTGGTCGCGGCCGGCGATCGGAAATATCTGTTGGCCGAGGCTCGGCTGGCGGCCTACGCCCGTGAATTGGGTGACCAGCCCCAGGTGCTGGCCAGCTATCCCGGCAGCCAATTGCTGGGCCTGCGTTACCTCCCACCGTTTTCCTACTTTATGGACTCCGCCAACGCGTTTCAGGTGCTGCCCGGTGCGTTCGTGTCCACCGACGACGGCACCGGGATCGTGCATCTAGCACCGGCCTACGGCGAAGACGACAAGCAAGCCGGTGACTTGGCCGGCATCACGCCGGTCACTCCGGTCGACGACAAGGGCTGCTTCGACGCAACCGTCCCGGATTACCAGGGGCAGCATGTCTTCGACGCCAACCCGCAGATCATCCGCGATCTCAAGGACGGCAGCGGGCCGGTCGCGGCCAACGCTGCGGTATTGGTGCGTCACGAAACCTACCAGCACCCCTACCCGCACTGCTGGCGGTGCCGCAATCCGTTGATCTATCGGGCGGTGTCGTCCTGGTTCATCAAAGTCACCGAGTTTCGCGACCGGATGGTAGAACTCAACGAGCAGATCACCTGGTATCCCGAACACGTCAAACACGGCCAGTTCGGCAAGTGGCTACAGGGCGCCCGGGACTGGTCGATATCCCGAAACCGGTACTGGGGCACCCCGATTCCGGTGTGGACATCCGACGACCCGGCCTATCCGCGGATCGACGTGTACGGCAGTTTGGACGAACTGGAAGCTGATTTCGGGGTGCGGCCGGACAATTTGCACCGTCCGTACATCGACGAATTGACCCGACCCAATCCGGATGACCCGAGCGGTCGTTCGACGATGCGGCGCATTCCCGACGTGCTGGACGTGTGGTTCGACTCCGGTTCGATGCCGTACGCCCAGGTGCATTACCCATTCGACAACCGGGATTGGTTCAATTCGCATTACCCCGGCGACTTCATCGTCGAATACAT